>CAJATL010000230.1 GCA_903944895.1 uncultured Bacteroidota bacterium | reverse complement strand
TAACGGAAACACAACCACCAGCACATTTAGCCATTGGGAATATTGTAGTGTAAGAACTGAAGGATCAATAGTGTATGTTCTTGAATTTGCAACCGAGCATTTGCTTTTTGATTACGCACTTCAGGCCGGAGACACGGTTCCAGATGATTTCTATATCAGGGATGCCTGCCAATATCCGATGGTGGTGAGTTCGGTTGATTCGGTACTTATTGGAAACCGGTATCATAAACGATACAATTTTGCAGATCCCTATTATAACGGCACTGCTGCCTGGTTTATCGAAGGCATTGGCCATCAATTTGGTATTGTGGAATCTGCCTGTATGATTCCTGATTGGGGCAGCAGTTTCGTGTGTTATGCCGAAAATGGTGAATCCCTTTTCCAGGAAGGAGCTCTTTGTGAGTTGACCGTAAATATTCCTGAAAATGATAAAGTCACACTAATTCCAAAAATCTCACCAAACCCCACAACAGGATTGGTTTCGGTGGAGTTTAACACGCCGCACGAAATGCAGATTTCGGTTCAAATTCTCGACATTACCGGAAGAATCATTAAAAATGAAGATTGGCTGGTTAATGATGGTTTAAACGCCAGATGCCTTGATTTATCCGGCTTTAGAAATGGATTTTACATGTTAGTTTTTGAAGGAAACAATGGCGAGAGGTTGTTTAATCAGCGCGTTGTTTTGCAACATTAAATCGCTTTATTTGCTATTTTTGTGCTGAATATTCAGTGAGATAATACTTTAGAAAAAAAATTATGACTTTAACGATTGAACTTTTGCACAGCAATGCTTTGAAATCTTTAAAAGATTTAGAGCATCAGCTCCTGATAAAGATTGTAGAAAAGCCAGAATTAACCAGTTATGCCCATCCAGGCGAGCCAATGAGTGTGGAAGAATTTAAAAATTGGGTCGAATATGCCGAAGATTCCCCAAAAGTAAGTTTATCAGAAGCTAAACAACGATGGGCAGCACAAAAGGAAAAACTCGGGAAGCTTATTTCTTAAAGGTATCCGAAAACGCACTCCACGACATTGATCACATTACGGGTTACATTGCTTTCATAAAACATCAACCCATCAATGCAATTCGTGTTGGTGATAAAATTTTCGAAACCATCGGGCGTATTGAACAGAATCCTTTGGCTTTTCACGAGTGTGAAGAAATCCCAACCAAAACAAAAGTATATCGGAAAGCGACCTGCATGAGTTGGCATGTTATTTACAAAGTACAAGATTCTGAAATAATTATCCTAGGTATTATCCATGTTAGTCGAAGGGCGTCCAAAATCAGAAGGTTAAGAAGTGAACTCTAAATTTGAGACCAATTCTGTTGGTTGTTTTTTAAGGAAGTAACGGTGAAAGATTGTTTAATCAGCGCATTGTTTTGCAACATTAAATCATTTCATGCTTCAGGCTTCTGACTTCCGGCTTCCATCTTCTGACTCCCGACTTCAGTCTTCCGACTCCCGACTTCACTCCAAAATCCTGTCAAAATCTTACTTAAAAATCATAATAGCCTGAAATCAAATATTTAAGATTACCTTTGCCGCTGTTTTTCGGGGTATAGAACAGCCGTGGCTCAACTGGCGCCTTTTTGTTTGCTGCTACATCCAGATATTAAATTTAATAACACCAAAGTTCGAGGCAGACTTCCAGTAATTTGTTTTGGGCTGATTATCAAAAATTAGAATGGCATTTACTTTTCAGGAAACCGGCCTTGCAGCAGAATTAATGCAGGCTGTCGAAGATTTGGGATTCGAAAATCCTACTCCTATCCAGGAGAAAATTATCCCCGCAATTTTAAACTCTACCGAAGACCTTATCGCACTCGCACAAACCGGAACCGGTAAAACTGCAGCATTCGGGCTTCCGCTCATCCAGCAAACCGATCTGAGCACCAGCAAAATCCAGACACTGATTCTCTGCCCGACACGAGAACTTTGTATGCAGATTACCGGTGATTTGAAACGATATTCGCGGTTTGTTGACAAATTTGAAGTCGTTGCCGTTTATGGTGGCGAAAACATCAAAACTCAGATTGACGCGTTACGAAGACGCTGCCACGCTGTTGTGGGAACTCCTGGTCGTATGCTCGACCTTATCAGGCGTAAAGTACTCGATGTTACGCATATTAAATGGCTCGTTCTCGACGAAGCCGACGAAATGCTCAACATGGGCTTTAAAGAAGATCTCGACAGTATTCTTGCCGAAACTCCTTCCATGAAACGCACATTCCTGTTTTCGGCAACAATGGCCAACGAAATCAGGCATATCGCTAAAAATTACATGCACAACCCTGTCGAAATTTCGGTGAGCAAACCCAACATCAGCGCCGAAACGGTGAAGCACGAATTTTATGTGGTCAACGCCAAAGACCGTTACCTTGCTTTAAAGCGCGTTGCCGACATCAATCCGAATATTTACGGTATTGTTTTTTGCCGCACCAGGCAGGAAACCAAGGAAGTTGCCGAAAAACTTATCCAGGACGGTTATAATGCCGACGCTCTGCACGGTGACCTTTCGCAGGCACAGCGCGATCATGTGATGAACCGTTTCAGGATTAAGAACCTTCAGATACTTGTTGCCACCGACGTTGCAGCCCGTGGCCTCGACGTAGATAGCCTCAGCCACATTATCAATTACAACCTTCCCGACGAACTGGAATCTTACATCCATCGCAGCGGAAGAACAGGCCGTGCCGGAAGAACCGGCGTTTCGATCTCCATTATTCATAGCCGCCAGACCGGAAAAATCCGTGATCTCGAAAGAATGACCAGCAAAAAGTTTGTCAAAAAACCTGTACCTGGCGGAATCGAAATCTGCGAAAAGCAATTGTTTAACCTGGTTGATGTTGTCGAAAATATCGAAGTTAACGATGTACAAATCGAACAGTTCCTTCCCGTCATCTATAAAAAATTATCGTGGCTTACCCGCGAGGATTTGATAAAACACTTTATTTCGGTCGAGTTTAACCGCTTTTTATCGTATTATAAAGATGCACCGGATCTTAATATCGCCGATACGCACAGTGACCGCACCGAACGTGGTGATCGGAAAAGAAGGGGCGAACGCAGCGACAGAGGCGAACGCACCGAACGCAGCGACAGAGGCGACTGGAACGAAAGAGGTCAGGGCGAACGCAGTGAACGCAGCGACAGAAGCGAACGTGGCGAGCGAGGAGCAAGAGAAAGAGGCGACAGGGGCGAACGTGGTGAAAGAGGACCAAGAATAGTTGGAACTCAAAAAAGTGAAAGAGGAAATAAAGCCGAAACCGGTTTTACCCGCTTTTTTATCAATCTTGGAAATAAACAAAGTCTCAATGCACCCAGGCTTATCGGGCTTATCAACGAACAAACCCGCAAACGCGACATCGAGATCGGTAAAATCGAAATCCTGAATAATTTCTCGTTTTTTGAAGTGGATTCAAATTTTGCTTCAAAGATCGAAAGCTCATTCCAGGGAACCTATTTTGAAGGAACATTGGTGAATGTTGAACAATCAAAACCATTCCAGCCAACCGACTTTACGAAAAAGGATTTTTCGAAGGTAAAAGAAAGTAAAAAGGCTTTGCCGCGGAAAAGGAAGAATTCATAATACTTTCATAATATAAATCTAAAGTTCCGGTTCGCCGGCGTAAACTAAGTTTGCGCTGAAGGATCGGAACTTTTTGTTTAACAGAAGCTGGATTTCAGAAGGTTAGGTTTGATTTCTCCCGGCTTATCAACCCCCGCCCGCCAATTTTATGCCTAAGGTTTCTTCGAGGTATTTAAAATACCAGTACAATTTCCAGTTGATGTCAATCCCATAATCAACATTTGGGTCAACATTAATTTCATATTCGTAAGGCTCGCGATGCATGTTTTGCAGCACCCGGAGATTCCAGTCGGTGGCGTAGAAATTAATTTTTGACCGGTAATACGAATTTTCGTGGTACCATTTGGGCTTTTGGCTGGTGATGAACCAGTTTTCGAAATCATTATCGAAAATGATCAGTTCATATTCGGTGGAATCAGCTTTTTCAATTTCAACCGAATCGGCAGCGATGTTTAGTGGTGCAATCCTGCTTTGATTTCTTGCAACAAGGGCAAGCGTAAAAAATGTTGCTAAAACAAACAAACCTGTAGTTTTCATAAGGCAATTTTTTTCGATAAAGATAACAAAAAACATTCCGAAAACTATACCATAAAATCTAAAATCATCAATCTGAAATCTATAGTCTAAAATCATCAATCCTTGTCGTTTAGTTAACAAATATAAAATGGAACGCGGATCAAACGGATCCGCCAGTTGGCGGACGCGGATTAAAACTGTTTATGATACAAGAAATCCGCGAAAAACCTGTCCGACTACTGGCGGATCAGCGTTGCTTGCATCAGCGTTATCAGCGTTCAAATCCTTAACTCAACGACATTGAATCATCAATCTGAAATCATCAATCCTAAATTCAAAAACTCCATTTCATCCTGCCATAAAACAACTGCCCGTTATCGCCGTATTCGGTCTGGCTTTCGCCGAAAATGAGAAAAATTGGATTGTTACCACATTCCTGGGTTTTTAATCTGGAAAGGTGTATAAAAACCCTCACCTTGATGACAAAGAAAATGCAACTTTTGATAAAAGTTCACAAACTCAATGCGGTCATTTTTTTGCTGAAAGCGACTTTTAAATTATTTTTGTGGAAATAATTGAAAAACGATGAACCAAACGCTTGATAAGTTGAGAAGATTAGAACGGTTAGTCCAGGAGAATCCTTCGGTAGATGAAGTTCTGGAATTAACTATTGATAAAATGCTGCAGCGTGAGATTAATAAACTAAACCTTCAGATTAATAATTTCTCAGACCAGATAAAATATTGGGAAGATAATTACAAGATCGATTCTCAACTGTTCCTGAAAAGATTTGAAGCCGGACAAATGGGAGATGAGGTTGATTTTATAGAGTGGGCTGCCACGCTTGAAATGAAAGCTAAATCAGAGAAATATATTTCAACACTCCTGGGAGTTTAACGAATGAGCCGTTTTTTTGAAAAATATTTTACCCAAATTGAGTTACGGCTATTGGAAAACCCAATTTTCGTTGATTTTGCAATTTTGCGAAAGGATATTTTGTACAAGGAGGCAAAAATCAGAATAAAAGTTACGCTCCAGAATTCCGATAGCATCGAATTATTCGAATATGCTGAAGAAATTGATGGAGTCATCAAACCAAAAAAATATCGGTTTCATTGGCAGGATTCAAATGGCCAACTAAAAATGAGATGGGACAACGCCCCGCATTATCAAGGGTTGTCAAACTTTCCACATCACATTCATTTTAATGATGATACAGTAAAACCAAATAGCTCTGTGCCGAATATTCTTGAAGTTTTGGATGAAATACAGGCAATGATCGATAAGAAATAATTGTTCATCAATACCAATCCATTTTAAAAGCTCCACTTCAGCCTGCCGTAAAATAACTGCCCATAATCGCCGTATTCGGTCTGGCTTTCGCCGAAAAACAATTGTCCAAACAGCATCAAATCGATGTTTTGGGTGAGCGAAATATCGAGTGAAGGGCCGATAAACGCCGAACCATCATAAGGGTTGATAATTCCGGCAATATCGCCGCGGATGAGCGGGGTAATCTGGTAAGCCGTTTCGCCTAAAATCTCCATCCGCGATGGCGTAAGTGTTTTAGCGCTTATGTCGCGGTTAACCACCACAAAGTCGCCGCTAAATGCTTTTCCGGTGGTTCCCCCGCTGTTATAAATCAAACTTGAGTGGATGTAAAAGCTGTTTGGAAAAGTATAATTTCCACCCGCCGAAAGTACCAGCGTCGGTTTGGTGTCGGTTGATTTTTCGGCAGGAATAAAATAGGAGGCTTCGCCTGTAAAACCGGCTCCTTCGATTTGCCCTGACCAGCCACCACCAAAAACCACATCATCGCGGGCCACCCCTCCAAAAACCTGGAAATCGTAATTCCATTTGTTAAATTTATACATCCCGGCGACGGTGCTTTTGTGGTCGGAATCAATTTTCCAGGCAAATTGCATTGCTGAGGTCATCCCGGTGTAATATTGGGCAAAAACCGCATCACAACCCGGCCTTTCGATGTAATCAAAATCGAAATAATTAAAGGTGTTAAAAATGTCGTTGGGGTTCCACACCATGTTGATGCCCCAGTTTATGCGCTGACGGCCAATGGTTACATCAAGTTTTTGCCAGCTAAAATCAAGGTTTGCGCGATCAATATTTGTAAAAGCATAATAGGATGAATCGCTTGCTAGTATGAAGGTTAAATCCACCAGGCCATAATCTTCCAAAGCAAGATTTTCGAGGTAAGGATAATAATCGTAAACCATCTGGCCGAAGCTTAAAATATTACGCATCCCCAGGTTTGCGGAAATGTGATCGCCTTGTTCCCATTTGAAATCAAGCCGGTTATAAAGCTGACCCATGGTTTGCCATTTTTCGTTTTCCGGAAGCACCCAAACATTTTCGAGGTATTGCAAATGGCCTTTTGCAGAGAATTTTCCAAAATCTACTTTTGAAGAATCCTGAGCAGGCAAAATGGTTGGAATGAGCGTTAAAATTATAATTATCAATAAATTAATGAGTGATAATATTTTTAATGAATTGCCGCAAAAGGAAAATCTTAAGATTGTCTTTTTCATTCTACATTGAGCGTTGGTCATTCTGAATTTTACATTTTTAGAAGAAATTCTTTAAATATTATTTTTCAGTAGCTTTCGATGAAACTTTCAAGATTTCTCCCTATGGTCGAAATGACAAGGTATTCCGTGCGTTCTGGATTCTATCGGTTGCTGGGTGAAAATGCGGGCGGCGTTCTGCATGAAATCCCGCTGCCATATGCCGGATCTTCCCTGCCTTCCTGCACGAACCT
>CAJATL010000229.1 GCA_903944895.1 uncultured Bacteroidota bacterium | reverse complement strand
TCAGTTTTGATCCTGGTTTAAAAGTTTTGATGATCTGGCCGGAAGCATCCATCAGGTGGATTTGCATTTTTTCGGGCCATGAACTCATCGTTAGCGTAAAAATACCATGCGATGGATTTGGATAGATTTCGGTGAGGATACTTCCCGATTCTTCCAGACCAATCGAATCGAGTTTAAGTGTTTTTACTGCCGACATACCCTGATTTACAAACAGGCCTTGTTGCGGCAGTGAAGAATTAAATTCTACGGTCAGATTGATTTCTTCGCTTCCTTCGGGTCTGAAAACTTTAAATTGCAGCATTTCACCGGCTTCAAAACCATCCTTTATGGTGGTGGTTTCATCATTTCCAAAAGCCATGATGGCAAAATTGGAACTCAGATTAGTTATTTCGATGCGACCTGCGCACAATCCTTCGGGGGTGAAGGCGCCGATTACGTCGCCAACTTTGATGCCTGAACCAGCCAGCACATCTGCCGGGAAAGCAATAGCGTGTGATGAAGCGGTGTATTGAAGCTCGTTCCAGGGTGTGAAATTAGAAGGCTTGCTGTCCTGCCATTTATTGATTGGCGTCGATTTTGCACAAGCGGGATAACTAACAGTTCCGGCATCACTGGAAACCACAAAATAAGCCTTGCCCGGAACCAGACTCTCCAAAGTGTTGATGTTGTATTCGGGCCAGTAGAGATAAGGTCCGGCAACTTGCTTCACGATTTCCAGAGGCTCGAACCCATTAAAAACGTTCTCAACAGGAACTTCGCAGGAACTCAGCACAGGAATCAGATTCCAGCCGTCTGCCAGGTTAACCGACGAATTGGGAATACGTGTTCCGGTGAGGGTAACATCAAATTCATTTTCCGCTTTAATCTGATAACCTATATGATAATCCCAGTTGCCGATGGTATTGACATCTTCGGCAGGATAATAAAACTGCGACATCGAAGCGAGGATCACAAGGTCGTTTTCATAAGGAGTAAAAATCCCTTCAACGCCTTTGTTCATTGGGTCGATGTAGCTTGAAACACCGCTCCAGCCGGCGGGAATATTCAGGATTTGCTGGATGTAAAAGTTGTAAGGTTGCTGAAATCCCTGTGTCAGGATAACGCCACCAGCCGAGAATGTTTCGGTAACGGGTTCGCCCAAAGTCCAGCTCAGGGAGATATTTTCGCCTTCATAATAGCCACCTGCCGAGGCAATGACTTGTTGCGCTTTTGCCTGGAATGATAGGAAGGCAAAGGCAATTATGAATAAAAAACTAAGTATCTTCTTCATATTATTCTATCTATTTATGATTTTCAAACCAATTTATTTTCAAAAATTTCATTTCGGTTTCAAAAAGGTTTCACCTTTTAAAAGGTGAAACCTTTAATGTCCCGTATTTTTTAGTGTTGTTTCAGCAGTGGTGTTTACGTTTCCATCTTCAATTGACGACCTTAAAGTCATCAAAGACTTTATAATCCTCACCTGGAAAACACACCCAACCCACCGAAGCAAAAAAACCTTATCCATTTTCTTCAACCTTAGTACAACTGCTCAAACCACTGATTTTTACAACCTTATTAGCTTATTAATTTCATTAACAGGAATTTTCGCTTGTGCTTCCAAAAGGTTTCACCTTTCCAAAAGGTGAAACCTTTAAACCCTCAATCCTTTCAAACAGGTGACACCAATAAATAATCTTAATCCTTGAGACAGCGGAGGGAGAACCCCATGGCCTTGGATTTGTTGATCATGCCGCTGCTGCTACTGCTGAAGTTTAGGTTAAAACCATTGGTCGCACTGTACTGTGAATTGCTCCAGTAGAAGCCGTAAATGCCAACCCAGCCCAAACCTCCATTGCCGCTTTCAATGCTGCCGGCAGCATGCATTTTCAGGCCGGAGTTCCAGGGGCCGTTCCAGTTTGTCCAATTTCCGCTTGCGTCCACGGCCGTCCATTCGGTATTTGTCGGAATACGCCAACCTGCGCCAAGTTCAAGGGTGCATGGGTCGTTTGCCGGTGTCCAATCGGAGGTTTCGCTAATGCTGCTTACCCATGCTGTATTTGGTGTGCGGGTTCCGCCATCGTGCTTATAACCTTGCTTGCGATTAAACTGCCAGTACCAACCTGCAGAGGCTACGGTTGCATCACTTACATTCGTTGGCTGGTGATCAGCGCCAAGGTTGCTGGTAATCCAGCATTTAGAAGTTTCACCGGGGATATTTGTTATCGTGCCGTAGGTAACCGATTTATCAACAGGAGCTACACTACCTGAAACTAAATGATCAATTATTAATGGATCGCCACAAACCCAGAAACTTATATTCATTTCATCGCTCAGGCTTGCACAAGGTGTGCTTATTGTCCAACTCAGCGTGTAGGCGGTTGTAAGAACACCGGTAAATTCAGAAACAGGCGATGTGGGGTCACCAAATGAACCGCCTTCACCAGTTACAACGGTCCACAAACCAGTGCCGTCGGCAGGTGTATTTGCGGCCAGCGTGGTTGTAGAGCCACCAATGCCAATTTGGTCTGGGCCGGCATCGGGTACTGATGGGGTATTATTGAAAACGATATTCAAAAGATCAGTTGAAGTGCCACAGGTATTGGTGATTGACCATGTAAGGCTGTAACTTGTACAAGCCTGGCCGGTAAAAGTCGCTGCGGGATTTGTGGCATCATCAAAGCTGCCTCCTCCTCCGGTTTGCACAGTCCAGATGCCGGTTCCAAAGGTGGGAGCATTTCCTGCGAGATTAGCTGAGGTGGTGTTGTCGGTAAAATTCTGGTCATTGCCGGCTGCGGCTTGTGTAGGTTGCGGAGTGCAGGTTCCACATGCTTCAAACCAATTATTGATAACATAGTAATTCACACAATTGGTAGTGGTATTAATAACAGTCAGACCGTTGTATGGTGTCATTACGTCAATTTCGGCTTGAGAAAACGATTTTACACCGGTCATAAACGAACCGCCGCCTTCCGATAGCGTTACCTGGTAATTGTTTTCGGTAACGGTTTGCAGTTCGTTTGTGGGGTCGGTATGAATGGTAAAGTTGGGATAGGTTCCGCTAATGGTTGCATCCCCGGTAGCCTGCATTGCTACAGTTTGGTCGGGCATACTGTTGGCAATTGTAAAATTGGGGTAAGTACCTGATTTTGTAATGCCAGTGCCGGGAACAATGGAAACCGTTTGATCAGGCATACTGTTGGAAATGGTAAAGTTGGGGTAAGTACCCGATTTGGAAATGCCGGTTCCGGGAGTTATAGAAACGGTTTGGTCCGGAGCAGTGTTGCTAAACGTTATTCCGGTAAGCTCCAAACCAGCGCCAGCCTGGTAAGTAGTGTTTTCATCAGTAAATGAGCCACCGCCCTGCGAAAGTGCAACTGTATTTCCTTCTTTTGAAATCTGCTGGAGTTCGTTTGCCGGATTATTGTCGTTGTCGGCAACGTTAATGGTGCCTCCGCCTTGTGTAAGGGTGACATTTAAACCGTTTTGAGACAAAGTTTGGATCTCGTTGGTCGGGTTGGCATCGGCATCGTTTACTTCGTCGGTAAAAGATCCGCCACCTATGGAAAGTGTTACGGTTTGTCCATCTTTAGAGATGGTTTGTAACTCGTTGGTTGGGTCGGCATCGGCATCTTCGTTATTGGCAGTGTTTTCGGCGAACAGAGCGTATGGTACACTCAGCAATTCTGAAGTTCCCATTTCAACATAAGCCGCACCACCGGCAGGGTCAATTTCGGTTTTCAGGAAAATGGGAGTTGTGCTCCAGTTGATGGCAGCAAAATCACCCGTAACCGGTGTTCCGCGGCCAATTTCGAGGGTTGCAAGCCCGGAGGCGTTTGTTGTTGCCGAATGGGTTTCGGCGTAAGCAACTGTTCCGGGAAGCGCACCCTGGAGGATGGTCATCCGGAATGAGATGTTTTGACTTGCCAGGATTTCTCCGGCGTTGTTTCGAGCCACCGTCTGGTACTTAAAGCCTTGCGGCACTTGCGCGTTAATCATGGCTGCCATTAAAAAGCAACCGAAAAAGAGTACAAATTTTTTCATAAAAAACAGGTAGTTTAATGATTGCCTCCTGCTCCCTTTAGGCAGTTAATTGATTACATAAAAAAAGCGTGGGAACTGTAACATTATTCGCTTCTGAGGTTCTCGCAAAACCCGTCCCACAAATAAGAACAGCCCACGCCAAAGGCGCGAGCGTGTTACTTAAATTCTTGTGGGCTAGTAATTTGCGAGATTCCAGAAGCCAGAATAAAAGCTAACGCTTTTTATTTTTTTATTTTAGAGTGGTTATGTCATTGTTTAAAATTCGATTAAATTGTTTTTCACTTTCTTCTTTCAGCTATAAAATTCTGATTTACTTCAACAAGGTTACTGTGTTTTATCATCCTGATAATCAAATCCAGGTTTCGGTCGAAAATTTCGATAAGTTGCTTATTTGAAATATTTCCTGTTTTAATCATAATTAATTTCGATGGTAACGATTTGATTACATGCGAATTAAGAAAGTCAACGTCTTTTGAAACAACAATCCGGTTTTCGCTTGTAACAAATTCTAATATCGCAGCATCGCTGGTTCTGTTTTTCTGAGGCAGGTCAAGGGTATGAACTGAATTAAAGCCCTTCATGTTAAGAAATTCTGACAGACTTTTGGGCAATTGGGCGTCAATCAGGAACTTCATGAGGCCAAGGCGTAAATACTTTTTACTTGTGATAATCTTGCAGCATAAGCCAGACAAGCAAGAAAGTCTTCCCTTTCCAGATCAGGATAGTCTTCCAGCAATTCTTCAATGGTCATTCCGGAAGCCATAAGTTCCAGCATATTCTCAACCGGATACCTTAATCCTCTGATGATTGGTTTACCATGGCAAATATCAGGGTTCATTGTAATTCTGCTAATGAGTTGTTCCATCTTCCTTATTTTTTTAATCTTTTGTTAATCTGTCACTTTATCAGGTATGTTAAATTTATGCAAATGTATGATTTCAAAAGTTAGAATAAAAGCTAACGCTTTTTATTTTAATATTTTAGTGTAGTTATGTCATTGTTTTTGAGTTGTTTAAAGTTAGTTACAAGTTTTCGATTTCTTCGGTTGAAAGGCCGGTTTTTTGGATGATTGCATCAGTGGTAAAACCGGAATCTTTCAGAGTTTTGGCAAATTCAAGAATGATTTTGTCTTTTTTTTCTATGGTTTTATTTCTCTTATCAATTGCTTCCTTCAGAAAAGTTATCTGATTGGCATTTTCGATGAGGACTTTTAATATTTCATCTTCGGCATGAAGTTGTTCTTCCAAACCAGGGTTGTTGGAATCGGCAGCCTGCAACCGTTTGATCACCCGATCCAAAAATCCTGGGAAAAACCGGCGAATCAGCCTGAGCCGGTGCTCATTATTTTTCACTTTCGACTTTTGATCGAAAAGCTTTAAGAGGATAAATAGTTTCTGCTTGTATTCATCATTCTTATAATCGGTTTCGGTAATGTTGTGAAGGTTTGGCAACTGAACCACCAACATATCGAAACTGAGATTATCAATAAATTCATTGGCTTTTTCTAACGGTTTGTTTTTGAAAACGCCGGTTTTAATCCGGTTTGTTCGTATTAGTAAGTCATTGATTTCGTTTTCGATACGAAAATTGAGAATGAAAATGGGAATTAACCGGATTGGTTTATTGATGGTTGTAACCTCCAACGTAGTTGGATGAATAATTTCTTTTACCTGCTTCCGCAGGAAATTGCTGCTGATGTAACGTTTAAACCTGAAAATGTCGTCAGGTTGTGATGCTTTCTGCAATTCAATCATAATCATTTCCTCGCTTCCATCGGGCAGTTCGATGGTAGCTGTAAAATCGAGGTGAAATAACCGCAGATCATCCCCTGTGGTTGGATCGGTTAAATTAATGGGATTTTCTTTCTTTTGTGTATGAGTTTGTGGTTCCAATTCCAACCGGATGATTTTTTCATTAATCAGTGTTGACAATACAATCATAGCGCTTTCAGGGTCTTCCATCAAGTACCTGAAAACCACATCATAAATCGGGTTTGGGATGATGATGTATTCGCTTTCGTTTTGAAAATTCTGTTCATCAGTCATTCTATCGGGAGATTTTTGTTTGTGCAAATCTAAGGCTAATTACTGAATAGTTTTAAAAGAATTTAATGACTCCATTTTTAATGCTTTGTTCATAAAGAAAACCTCCACAATCGCTGGATTGTGGAGGTTTTGATGTTTTACTAAAGGTAAACCTGCTAATTTATAACCACCTTTTTAATCTCAAGATAGCCTGAATCGACTAATTTCAGAAAATAAACGCCATTGGGTAAATCGCTCATATTAAATGCATAAGCAGAGCCATTCAGTTTTGATCCTGGTTTAAAGGTTTTGATGATCTGGCCGGAAGCATCCATCAGGTGGATTTGCATTTTTTCGGGCCATGAACTCATCGTTAGCGTAAAAATACCATGCGATGGATTTGGATAGATTTCGGTGAGGATACTTCCCGATTCTTCCAGACCTATCGAATCGAGTTTAAGTGTTTTTACTGCCGACATACCCTGGTTTACAAAAAGGCCTTGTTGCGGAAGCGAAGGATTAAACTCAACGATCACATTGATTTCTTCGTTTCCTTCGGGTCTGAAAGCTTTAAATTGCAGCATTTCACCGGCTTCAAAACCATCTTTTGTGGTGGTGGTTTCATCATTTCCAAAAGCCATAATTGCAAAATTGGAGCTCAGGTTGGTTATTTCGATGCGGCCTGCGCACAATCCTTCGGGGGTGAAGGCGCCGATAATGTCGCCAATTTTGATGCCTGAACCAGCCAGAACATTTGATGGGAAAGCAATGGCGTGTGATGAAGCGGTGTATTGAAGCTCGTTCCAGGGTGTGAAATTGGAAGGCTTACTGTCCTGCCATTTATTGATGGGCGTCGATTTTGCACAAGCGGGATAACTAACAGTTCCGGCATCGCTGGAAGCCACAAAATAAGCCTTGCCCGGAACCAGGCTTTCCAGGGTGTTGATGTTGTATTCGGGCCAGTAGAGATAAGGTCCCGCAACCTGTTTTACAATTTCAAGTGGTTCGAACCCATTAAAAACGTTTTCAACCGGAACTTCGCAGGAACTCAGCACAGGAATCAGATTCCAGCCGTCTGCCAGGTTAACCGACGAATTGGGAATACGTGTTCCGGTGAGGGTTACATTAAATTCATTTTCCGCTTTGATTTTATATCCATCATGGTAATCCCAGTTGCCGATGGTGTTGACGTTTTCGACAGGGTAATAAAACTCCGACATCGAAGCCAGGATGACAAGATCGTTTTCATAGGGAGTAAAAATTCCTTCAACGCCTTTGTTCATCGGGTCGATATAGCTTGAAACACCGCTCCAGCCAGCCGGAATATTCAGGATTTGCTGGATGTAAAAGTTGTAAGGTTGCTGAAATCCCTGGGTGAGGATAACGCCACCAGCCGAAAATGTTTCGGTAACGGGTTCGCCCAGAGTCCAGCTCAGGGAGATATTTTCGCCCTCATAATAGCCACCTGCCGAAGCGATGACTTGTTGCGCTTTTGCCTGTGATGAAAGGGCTGCAAAGGCGAATACGATCAGAAAAAGGATTGATTTTTTCATAAAATTCGGGTTATTAATGATTTTTCAAATGTAAGATTTTTTTGTTAAAAAAATGTTTTAACGTTTGTTTTTCCTGAGTTTTTAAAGGTTTCACCTTTCCAAAAGGTGAAGCCTTTACAATCATTCACTTGCCTTTATCCGTTCAGGATTTTTCATCCATTTTACGGTCATTTCGGCTTTTAGAGGCTCATCGCCTGCAAAATCGGCGTCTAAAGTCAGTTGATGCCTGCCGGGGTCCAGTGTCGGGATTTTGTCGGTGAAATCGAGACTGCTCTTCAGTTTTCCCTGCTCATCATAAATTCTGATGATGCCCGAACCGTCGCAAATCAGGGTTTCTCCGGCTTTCAATTCGGTTGGGATGGCAAGGTCGGTATAATGGTCAATCTGGATGTTAAAATTTTTTACAGTGCCTGAATTACCTGTAATTTCGATGCTGAACCCTAATTTTTGAGGAAATGAAATTATATCAACTTCAAAAGTTGAAGAGGTAGGTTCACCGGGCTGTTTTTCGATCTTTTCGTACACAAAAGGTAAGGTCGTTTCAAACTGATAGAGGTTCCATTCACGGTCTTTGATTTTCTCCAGATGAAACTCATTTCCGGAATCCTTGAGCCTTTCTTTCTGTGTGTCGTTAAAAGCGCCGGATAACCTGGCCGTTTCCCATTCATGGATGACATCCAATAAAACCAAGCCTGATGGATTTGATCCGATCGCTTTCGTCCGGATCACCATGGCAAAACCGGCATTCCAACCCGCAGCCCTGGCAAGCATCCATTCCATTTCGGGCAGCGTTGTGTTTTTAGTGAGCATATACCAGCCCAGCATATTGGGGAAAAAGTTCCGTTCGAGCATGGCCTGGTTACTGATTCTGTATTCCTGCATACTTTCTTTAAAACCTCCATACCACGGCTCTCCCCAGTTGCAAAGCGTATTTATATACCAGTAAAATGGTTTCGAGCGACTTGTGCCGTTGACGAATTCATGATCGATGGTTTTATAAAAGTCCTCTGCAAACAGGCAGGAAGCATAATCGCCTTCACCCGAGGCAAAACACCCTTCATGCCCGTCAAAATCGAGGTGGCTGATGCCGGTTTCGTTAAAGAACTTTGCCAGGTTAACGGCAATTTCTCGTTGCATCTCGATATTTGGGAAGAAAACCTTGTAGGAATGATCGATTGGTTTTTTAATCGTATCGTCCTTTGAATGATTGCCGGCAATAGTTCCAAATGCACCTCTCTGGCAATCGAAAAGTGTAAAAGGTTCATCCTCCGAAACCGATTTGTAACGGATTAACTCACTCCCGATCATCATTGTGTGCAGGTTGTTGTTTAGTGTATCCTCAAAAAATGTTTTTGTAGAAACCCGTATTTCAGTAGTCATGTTGTCGATATCAGTTTGTAAAAAGCCAAATCCCGTAATGGCCAGCCGTTGGTCGGGAACGGGCGTAATATAGGGGTCGTTGGGCGTTATAAAATTTGTTAACGTGTGAACACCGAAAAACAATCCCGCTTCCCTGGCTTTTTCGGCACAGATTTTTATCCCTTCTTTTCCATTTGGGAAAAATGCGGTGTC
The DNA here is from genome assembly GCA_903944895.1 of uncultured Bacteroidota bacterium. Classification (GTDB taxonomy): domain Bacteria; phylum Bacteroidota; class Bacteroidia; order Bacteroidales; family 4484-276; genus CAJATL01. Next base: position 6,294 of record CAJATL010000229.1, on the reverse strand, counting down.
TAACTCAAAATGACCCCAGGTGTTAAAAGGTCCTTCATGGTAAACCGAGAAAAAACCACCTCTGTTCGCATAGCCGATGACCTGGTCAATTTCGGATTCTTTAAAATCAGAAATCAGGTAGGAACGGCTGTGAAGAAATGCTTTTTTTGTCCAGACCCCATCAACAGTAGGGTAGGGGAGCCCTTCTGCCAGAATGATTTTTTCGATGACATCCAGGGTGTTGGGTTCGGTGCACGAAAACAGCGCAATTTTACTTCCGGTTACGGTTTCGCCTTTGATGGGATTCAGAGGAATGTCTGAGTGCCCCATCACATCAACAAACCGAAATTTATCACGGTTTAGCGAATAGGCCTGCATGCTGCTTCCAGATTTCCATGGCAAGGCCAGCGAACCACGATCCTCGCAGACACCGCTTTTGTTGTAATGACCACCCAATGTTTTAGCGTTCAACAGCAGCATCCCAACCGAAACATCTTTATCTCTGACCACGCCCACCACTTCACCGATTTTTTCAGAAATGCTGGTATAAACAGGTCCCCATGCAATGGCATCAACCAAAGCGGCAGGTTCGGCTTTAACAACCTCAAAAGTGAGATGCGTTTTGAGTTGTGTGAATTTAACTTCAACCCGAACCTTGCTTTCATCAAATCCGAAAACCATGATGCTGTCGCCAGGGTTGTACTTTACCGAAACAGCATTATGCCTTTTTCCGCCTGAAATCAGCGAAATGAAAAATGAAACGGTGTCCCGGTTCAGATAATCAATGCCAGTTGTGGTATTGATAAGTTCCGTGACTTTCCCGGTGTTATCGGTTGAAATCTGAAGTCCTTCTGATTTTAAAGTCAACTGCGCAAGGATCGAATTGCTGAAAATTAAAGCCATTACCATGAACAGCAGGATTTTGACCACGCCTGAGTTATGGGTTACAAATAATCTGCAATGATGGTTTTTGCCCGGTGATTGAGCTGTTTTATTTTTCATATTAGCCGTGTTTGCTGCTGCTGCCCGGCCAAATCCTACCTGGCCTGGAATTTCTCTTCGTTTCGTTTAAATAGCTTTCGATGCAAAACTACGGTTTCAATTTTGAATGAGCAAGATAGATTGCCCGGAGGGAATAATTTGCCGTTTATTTTCGTCAATGGTTTTGGTAAAGATTTATCCGGGCTGCAATAATATTGGTTTTCACTACTGACCGACAAAAAATCATGGATTGGCTGAATGCCTTGTAATTGTTACGTCAGCCAGTTGGCGGGCCGCTCAGCGAGGGGAATCATGAGCCCATAATACACATATCCACGCGGATTCCCGTTGTCGTTGGATATTCTACATTCGATATTGGACATTCTTCATTTCCCAAAACACCGGAAATTTCCTGAGCTAAAACTATTTCAGCCCAAGCCGCTCAATCTTGTTGCCGATGGTAATTTCCTTCATTTCCTGCTCCAGCAGCCCGAATTCGTTTTTAAAAACCCGTTTAACAAAAACGCCATCTTTGAGCAAATGAATTTCATCGCAGGTGTCGTTTAAAGTCGAAAAGATGTGCGACGAAATAATGACGGTTTTGCCCATCGCTTTGAACCGGTGAATAATCTCGGTGATGATAATATTGCTCTGAATGTCAACGCCGTTAAACGGTTCGTCCAGGATAAAAACTTCGTTATTTTGCAGGAGAATGGCCGTTAAAGCCAGTTTCTTTTTCATGCCGGTGGAGTAGGTCACGGCATATTGGTTGAGCGGCAAGTCGAAGATGTTTTTTCCGTCGAAATTATTTTCGTCGATTTTGCGGGCATTACAAAATAGCTGAAGGTACTCCCGTCCGGTAATTTTGGGGAAGAAATAAGGATCGGTTTGCAGGAAACCCAGGTGGTTTTTCAGTTTATCATGCTCACATTGAATCGTTCCGCTGTGTTTTTCCAACCCGGCAATACATCTGAACAAGGTGGTTTTCCCGGAGCCATTCTCACCAACAATCCCGTAAACATTACCCTTTTCGAAGGTAAGACTGATGTTTTTCAGGACTTCGTGGGTTCCAAAAGCTTTCGAAAGATTCCCGATTTTAATCATGATAAAAGCTCATTTAATCTTTTTACCGACTGCAAATAAAAATATGGAATTACGCCCAGAAGCAGCGGCGGAAACCACAGGCTAAACGCCAGCAAAAAACCCTGTGGTAGGTTCATCCGATCAGGAAAAGCCGAATATTTAGCCAGGATTACCGTTATCAAAAACAAATAGCCCAGGCCCAGGAATGCAAAAACAGTACCGGCATTCTCCGTGAAAACCAGGCTCAGACTGGCAACAACCGGCAAAATGAGCATGGTGGTGAATAATATCGCAATCTTCATTTTCTGTAAAAGAAAGTTTTTTGGGCTTAACGAAAAAACCCAGACATAATACTCGTCCTCAGGGTTTGTGTAAAAGGTAAAACAGATCAGAAAAACAAGGATCAGTGCGAATATACCGAGGTTGAAATTGCCCACCGAAATAGCCATGAAGGTCAGGAAATACGCAAAAAAGAAAACGTAAAAGACATTTCTGAATCCCACGATAAACTCGAAAGGCCTTTTATAAAAGGGTGTTGGCAAGCTGAAGCGGAATTTATTCTCAACATCAAAAAACACCAAAACTCCCGAAACAAATATGAGAGCTGTTGCCGATAAAAAACAATGCTGTAAAATCAGAACGATAAAAAAAGGTAGTGCCAGGATTGTATTTTCGGTAAACCGGATCAGATAATATGTTTTAATCGAAAAGCATGACTTTAGAAAATCGTTTCGCCTGGTTTGGCTTAGCGCATAAATAAAGCTGATTGCCACCAGGATAAAAAGATATTCTGCCAAAGTTGTTTTATCGAAAAGGTAAACCGAAAGCCCCGTAAAAGCCGCCGCCGAAAGCAGATAACCAACTATCGGATTCAGCCCGAAGTCTCTCAGGGAGCGATTCAGCATCGCATATTGCAGCCTGAAATAGTACTTCATGGTTTGGATGTTGAGGTGACTGCTTCCTGGTTTTAGAGATAGAGGTACCTTTTGATATTTCTTTTGGGCGTCTTCAGGAATTCTTCATCAACAAGCTCGAAAGAACTGATTTGTTCATATTTGGGAAGTTCTTTGTTGAGATGCTTAAAACTGTCGGTCATCATTAGCTGAATATCTTCAAAAGTCAGCTTTTCGTTTTCCATCGCTTCGCGGTCGGGATAAATCATGGCGATCAGTTTTTCGTCGTGATATTTCACAACACATTCCTGCACATAAGGCAAATTTGAAACTTTTGCTTCAAGCTCTTCGGGATAAATATTCTGACCCGATGGCCCCAGAATCATGTTTTTGCTCCGCCCTTTGATGAATAAATAGCCGTCTTTATCCAAATAGCCGAGGTCGCCGGTTTTGAGCCAGCCATCTTTGGTAAACGAGTCCCTGGTAGCTTCCGGATTTTTATAATAGCCAAGCATCAGGTTTTTGCCTTTTACAAGGATTTCACCAATGCCATCTTTGTTATTTTTCTCAGTAGCAATTTTAATCTGCATCCGGTCAACAATCTTCCCTGCCGAACGGTAACGCGCTTTTTCCCATCCTTCATAAGTAATCAAAGGGCCACATTCGGTCATCCCGTAACCGATGGTATATCTGAACCCTATTTTTTTGAAGAACAATTCCACATCTTCGCTCAGGGGAGCGCCACCAATCACCACTTCGAGAAAGTTCTGCCCGAAAGTATCGGTAAGTTTCTGGACAACTTTATTCTCGATAATCCCTGATAACACGGGGATTTTGAGCATGGTTTTTACAAGAGGCTTTTCGATGGAAGGTAAAATTCGTTTTTTATAAATCTTTTCGATCACCAAAGGCACCGAGAGAATGAGGCGGGGCCTGATTTCTCCAAATGCTTTGGTTACGATTTGAGGTGAAGGCACGCGGGTTAAAAAGGTGATGTGGCAACCACTGGTAACCGGAAAGAGAAATTCGAAAAGCAAACCAAAAGCATGGGCCATCGGAAGGAACGAAACGATCTTGTCGCCGGGCTTTAACGGCATGTGTTCCTGTGCAAAAATGATATTGGATAAAATGCTCCGTCGTGGCAGCATTACCCCTTTTGTAAAGCCGGAAGTGCCGCTGGTGTATGAAATCATGCAGGTTTTTTCGATATCATAATCCTTAAACATCATGTCAACAGGTGTTGCAGGATGTTCATCACAAAACTGCCTGGCCTTATCGAGATGATGTTGAAGTTTGCTATTTTTTTCGCTCAGAATTTCAAGGGTGTTAAGATTTAAAATTCCCAGGAGCTGACCCATCTGGCCGGCTTCGACCCGCTCAAATATTGAAGGCGAAATAAAAAACAGCTTTGCATCGGAGTGATTGACGATATGATGGATGTTTGGGGTCGAAAAATCCGGCAAAATCGGCACTACCACAGCGCCGTAGGTCAGGATGCCGAGGTAGGTCATTCCCCACAAAGATGAATTGCTGCCCATAAGTGCAATTTTTTCGCCTACCCGAATACCTGCTTCGCTGAAAAATTTGTGCAGGAATTTAATCTTATTTCCTACATCCTGATAGTTGTAAGTTTCGCCCTGGTAATCTGAGAATGCCGGTTCTGTCCAGTTTTTACGGATAGCCTCTGCAAACAGGTGGTTGAGTTTGTTATCGACTTGTTTCATTTTTTTTAAAAATTAGAGGCAATGTTACGATTTTTTTCGCAGAATCATTTAAAGTATCATTACAAAAACACTTCGACGGAATCTAATATTTTATAGTTTTGAAACTGAAATGAAACAATAATTATATTTTCAAATTTCACCAAATACACCATTCCTGATGATGCAAAATTATATTGAGCAATTGTTGGAAGATTTGCAAAAAGCTACTGAATGCCAGGCGAGTATGGAAAGCATGAAAAAAAACCTGATCGACCCTGAGCATCTTTTGGAATTTGACAACCAGAAACTATTCGATCCGTTGTTCAATCTATCAGCAATTGTTGGAATTGACGCCTCCATGCTGCCTTCAGAAAATTTGCTGAACGATGAACAAATCGAACTTCTAACCTCAAAAATGGAGTTTATGCTTCAGACCTTGAAAATTTATCCTGATTTTCCGCATCACCACAACACGGAAATTGCGCCCCGCCTGCGCTATAAAGCGATGAAAGAAAATTGGGAAAGCGCTCATGCTACTATTGGCACCACCGAAATTCACCTCAATTTCTGCACTTCAAATGATGAAGAAAATTGCCCGTTTCCGGGATATTGCAGCAAATGCAAGAACAGCGGCACTTTTGAAGATATGGATTCAAACAGCGATAGTGATGATGGCGGTTTCATTCCTTCAATTTTTAATTATTGCGACCGGTGGTGCGAGCGTTGTGACTTCACAGTCAAATGCAGGAATTTTGCGATGCAAAAGGAATTTTTCGAAGAATTGGAAAACAATAATAAACCGAAAGACGAAAAACCGAAAGACGAAAAAATTGAGGACATCGAAGATTACCTGGGTAGAACTTTCGGCCCCAATTTTGGGAATTCGGAGACCGATTTTCCTTTTAATTCCGATGATTATGACGATGATTATGACGATGATGATAACAATGGTTTTTTCTCGCCTGAAAAAAAATCGGAACGGCATCCGCTATCATTACAGACAATGTCGTATTCTGACAGCGCCGACCTTTGGTTAGATTCGATTAAAAGTACCTGTAAAAATAATTTTAAGCGTTGGCTCGCGCTTGGTACAGCCGATCAGATCTTTGATGCTATCGACACCGTAAACTGGTACCATACTTTTATTTATCCAAAAATCCGTCGGGCGTTGTCGGGATATTTCGAATCAGAGGAGGATGAATATGCTGCATATGATATGAACGGTTCAGCGAAGGTCACCCTGCTTGGCATCGACAATTCCATCGCGGCTTTTAACTTTTTGAAACGCCATCTCAAATCCCATCTTACCGAAATGGCTGGGTTATCGGAGCAATTGACTTCGCTGCGCAACGATATTGAAATCTTATTTCCGGAAGCCAGAAGCTTTATCAGGCCAGGGTTTGATGAATAAGTGATTAGGCGTAAGGCAGAAGGCGTAAGGCGTGAGGCGTGAGGCAGGAGTAGGCAGTTGTCAGTTGCCAGTCTGCAGTCGGCAGTTGCCAGTTGCCGATAGGCAGTCGGCAGACCCCCACAAAAGATTTTGCGCAATATGAAACTAACGATGGGATGCGTTACCATGGTACGTTCTTTTGAAAGTAAGTCAATATTAACTGTGAGCAACAAGCTCGATCGGCAGAGTGACTCTGCAAATCCGT
>CAJATL010000228.1 GCA_903944895.1 uncultured Bacteroidota bacterium | reverse complement strand
CAACAGCACAGGAGCTGCGGTTGTTACTTTTTGAAGTAAACCCAGGGTGGCAAAAAATGCAAAACCTGCTGATGTTTTCCAGGTCAGCTTATTTTGGATAAGATCGATTGCAAAAGGAATGCTGGCAAGGGTAAAAAACAATGCACTTGTTTCGATGGTAAAAGTTCGTCCCCAGAAAAGGTAAATCGGGCTTGACCAGAGTAATGCACAGCTCACCCAGGCTACGCGGGGGTTTAGCTTAAGTTTGCCGGTGATGCTGAATATCGGCCATGCGCAGGCTAACAGAAAACAAAAACTCAAAATACGGCCAATGGGATCTAATGGCAAATGGAATGTCCAGGCAATAATTGAAACTATCCTCTGATAAAACGGAAATTCCATCGGGATGGCCCAGGGATACCCAGCTACAGGAGTTTCATAAGCCAGACTCCAGCCATTCCGGATCAACCACCAGGAGGTGATTGCAGTTTGTGTCTGACGAAAACCATACATTTCCAAAAGCGGCTGGTTGGCGAAGGCAAGTGCGAGGTAAAACGCGAAAAATGCAATCAGCACGGCCAGGATTGCTGCCCAGTGAGGCCAGATAACAGATCCGGTGTAACTTGCCTGACGGTTTTTCATAAATCAGATAATCATTTTACTGCTTGTGAAATACCCGAAAACATTGGCAAACGCACTTAAGCCCAGCGAACAGTTTTGTTTTTTGATGTTCATATTATTTGGGGCAAAATTAATCTTTTGAAGTTAAGCTCAGGATTTTCCTGATAAAGTCATCAATCGGGTCTTCAGGTAAAACAGAAAGGATCTTTTTCCTGGCTTCCCTGCCGATTTCTTCCCATCTGTCCCTGCTCTGCCAGGCCCTTTCAAGCGCTTCATCAATAGCAGCAACATCGGGCTTAGATGAAATAAATCCACTGATATTGTCATCGATAACTTCACGGTGTGCTCCAACATCGGTAACGATGGGGAGCCTTTCGCAAATCATTGCGCTGACTGTTACCAGCGGCAAGCCTTCCATGTATGAACACAGGAATAAAGCATGGTTTTCTTCCCAAACTTTAAGAAAATCGTTGATATGTCCATTGAATTTCACGTTTTTAAGTTTGTAATCTTTTGCCATTGTCCTGAACATATCTTCATCCGGGCCATCCCCATAAAAATTAAGAAATATCGGGCGATTCCTCCATTTCTTCATTTTGAAAACTTCGAGTGCAAGATCCTGGCCTTTCTGCACCTGAACCATACTTGCAGGCATGGCAAGTTTAAACCCGCCGTTAAAATCCGGAAATTGGACTTTGGTCGAAGTGCTTACGATGAGCGGATTAAAAAATACTCCGGCATTGGGTAAGCTGAAATTCAGCCTTTTCTCCATGATGTGCTGATTGTTGTGGCCGGTAAATAAAACCTGCGCAGCGCCCAGGTAGCCTTTTTTAACCTGCTCGGCAATATCATGCCTGATTGGCCAGTATTTAGGCTCCTTCGAAAGTTGATTGACAATTACATAAGGTATTTCAGCTTCCATGCATCGGTTATAATACTCAATTCCCTCATCCTGATCACCAATCGAAACGATCACCAGATCGGGATGGAACGAAATTACCCGGTCAAAATGATTGTTCTCTTTTAGCACAATGTTAATCCCTGAATCGGTTAAATCTTTAAAGAAAAATGGTTCCGGATTCCATTTTTTTATCACAATCATAACCTGGTAACCACGCCTGCTGCATTCGATAGCGGCAAGCCTCCATAATTGTTCACTTCCCCCGTTTGCGCTGCTGTCGTTGGTTGTAATGAAGACCAGCCGTTTATTTTTCCGGTCAGCGGATATGGCGGAAACGATTTTTGCTCTGGTTGAAGTGTGGGCATAATAATGATCGAAGCTTTCGGTGGTTGCCGTCGGATAAAAGGCATTGATTTGCTCGCTGATGTAAAAATCCCAGCGTTTCAGGTAATCCGGGAACAACGCGCATTCACCGGCAATTTTGTTGTGGATGATTTCGGCTTCTTTCAGGAGTACGTCTCCTTTATCGGCATTAAATTTTGAGGTGATGGCAGTTTGGTGCCGGCGGTGAAAATTTAATGTTTCAGCGTGAAATTCGATGGATCTTTTCTTGATGACCTGCAGGTAGAAATGCCAGTCACCTGAAAGCTGGAATTGAAACAATTCATGAAACAAACGATCGGTGAGGCAGCTTTTTCGCACCAAAACCGCGCTGGCATTTGGAATTGTATTTTTAACGCCCATGCCATAATTTATTTCTTCGATACCGCTTGCTTTGTAAGATGAACGCCAATGATGGGGATCAACTTTATGATGATAATCAGCGTAATCGCCCGTAATCATATCATTTTCGTCGATAATTACGGAGTTACAATATGCCAGTGCCACGCTGTAATCGCTGAAAGATGGCAGCAAAGTCTGCAAAAATTCAGGGTTACAAAAATCATCTGCCTCAGCAAACCACAAAATTTCTCCTTTCGCTTCCTGAAATCCTTTGTACCATTGTCTAAAAGGATTGCCGCTGTTGGCTTCATTTTTTATGAATTTTACGTTTGGATAGCTGAGATATTTTGTAATGATTTCGACACTATTGTCGGTAGAAGCATCATCAAGAATTATGACCTCAAAATCCCTGAATGTCTGATTCATGATACTTTCGAGCCTTTTACCGATGAATTTCCCGTAATTATAATTGGGCACGATGATCGAAACTGCAGGGTTGATATTTCCAATTTCCCGGCAGTAATTAAATATTTGTTGAGCTCCAATAGTTAAGCTGTGCCTTTGCAGGAATTTTTGTCTGGCAGTCTGGCCCATCACTTTCAGGACAGTAGGATTTTTACTCAGAAAACGAATTTTTTCGGCAGCTTCGTTAACGTCCTCAAACGGAATCACGAAACCTGCATCATTTTCGACAAACTCAGGCATTCCGCCCGCATCTTTAAAACAAATTACCGGGAGGCTGCTTTGAGCTGCTTCCAGGCATACCAGCGGAAAAGGGTCCTCTCTCGACGATAGGTAAAACACATCGCTTGCCAGGTAATAATCAAAAACATTTTCCTTAATGCCGAGGAATGTAATCCTGCCGTTTAAGCCATGTTCGTCAATTTTATGCTGAAGTTTCTTCATGGAGCTGATCGAAAGTGAAGGTGGATCATAATCCCAGAAAAGATCGCCAATCCAGTAAAAATGAAAATTGGTCATGCCTTTTTCCTTCAATTTGATAGCTGTTTCGATAAAAAGATCGCCACCTTTGCGCCAATACATGGTGCCACAGTTTATCACGATAAAACCATCCTCACTCAGCCCCAGCTTCCGTCGGATTTCTTTTTTGGGCTGGGTAAAATCTAACTGTTTTTCTTCGACAAACTCATTAATCACGATCATTTTAGCCTTTTCGATCTGATGATTGTCGGTTAAATTTCGGGCGACAGGATTTGAGCAGGCGATAACAGCCGATGAGTAAGTCTGCATTTTTTTTACCGTTGACGCATCAATATAAAATTGTATGGTTTTTTCGAGCTCATGGATGTGCGAAATAAAAGGAACATTTAAAAAGGCAAGTTCATCATAAACCGAAGGGGTCACGATGGTATTTCCATAAACCAAATCCACCTTACCGATGAAATTTGTTAAAATCGTTTTTCTTTTTTCGGCATCAGGACATGAGTTGATCAGATCCTGCCACACCAGGGTGGGAGCTAAATTGCTGAATCGCTCAAATAAATGCCCATCCCGCAACAGGATAATTTTAACGGTAATTCCTGTGTGCTCAATCATCCATCCAATCAGGCTGAGAAGCAGTGTTTGCGCCCCGGCCAGCAAGGCATCGTGACCGATAAACAAAATACCCGTTTTACTGTTGAATCTGGATTGTTCGTTGCCTGTCCTGGATTTCAATAAACTTAACGACAGTAATTGCTGGTAGTCGGCAGCTCTTCTATACCTGATGTCAGAAAATGTACCGGACCGATGGGCCAGGTTAGCGTATTTTTTAAGCCTGACCAAAACGCCGGGGATTCCATCTTTCCGGAGTGCGAGTATTGATTTTTTAAAGGTTGTGGCCAGGTTTCCATGTTGCAGAATGGCCAGGGTAACCATTGTTTTAAGGCTTTTGACTTTTTTCAGGATTTTATTCATTAGTTCAATGATGATTTAGTGGTAGTTAAGTTATTGCCCGAATTAATCTGAGCAAGTTCATGTATAGTTTTAATGCCGGAATCCGCATAGTGCTGACTTGTGTTTCTATTTCCGGTGCATCTGCAAAAGCAGCAACGATCCCAGCGGGAGTTTCCATTTTGCCGGCGACACTGCCGAAGAAATCTTTTCGGCTGCATGGTATGAAATGCCGGCCAGAAAAGGTGTTAAAAGGTGGGTCGTGGTTTTAAAGTCAGGTTGAAACATTTCCGAAAATTCCGGCGTAATCCTGCCTAGTTTATCAAAAACATTAAAGTAGTTAAAGCGGGTGATGTGTTGTTCGTCATATTTTACATCCGAGAATTTATTCAGGGCCACTTCCAGCAGGGGCCAGAGGCTGGTATAATTTGGTGTTGAAATAATCAGTTTGCCGCCAGGTTTGAGTTTGCTGTAGGCAAAGTTTATCATTTCGGCTATCTGGTTTTCGGTGAGATGCTCGATGACCTCGATCAAAGTAACCCGATCGAATTGTTTACCATTTAAAAAACCATCCATGCTGAAGTTTTTTACTGCAAAAAAGTTTCTGAAGCCGGTGCCGTATTTTTCATTGGCATATTTCACCTGCCCGGGCAGAATGTCAATCCCGACCTGTTCATCGAAAATATTTTCAGGTATCATCCCCAGAAAGGTGCCGGCAAAACAACCAATATCCAGGATCGAGCCATGTTGGCTGTCGAAACTATCGATGATCCGTTTAAACTTCAGGTGATGCCAGAAACTGCGGATTCCTTTTTTCCGCAGCGCAATATCATCATAATATCCGGGTGGGATGCAGGAATAATCAAAACCTTGATTCTTGTTATTCATAGTTGGTTATTTGTTTCTTTGCCACGACTGCTTTGGCTCCGATAATTTCACTACCACAATATCATCAAAAAGCTTAACCGACCCATTGTCGGGCCAGGATGGCATCTTTGAGATTTCATCAAAAAGACATTCATAATCAGACTGGCTTGGGTTAGTAAAATTGCTATGACCAACAATTTTCAACAGCGCAAACTTTCTCCTTAAGTCTCCGGGTTCCCAATTGAAAAATGAAGCGCCAAAAACCTCCGATTTGAGGAACAGTTGATTTTGTGATTGTTCTAAATCGCCTACGAATGCCACTTGTATAAGACCATTTTTATGTTTAGGATTCAGGCTGTTGATTCGTTCAGCAATTCGGTGCGCCAGTGCTTTATCAGACTCCCAGGAAGTATTGGAAGCATAAAATAATCTGGTGTTGATGTAAGAATTGTTAATAAGAATAAAAATTACCATCAGGAGCATCACTCTCCTTGCTAATTTTCCGACCCTTTGATAGGTTAAAAACCATAACATTGCAATCATTAAGGGTAACGACATCATTGCTCTAACCGGCAAATCAGACCCGTTGAGATACAGTAATGCAAATGGTGATATAACTAATAACAATAACGAAAGTAAGCTCCATATCACTTTTCGAAAGGATTTTCTTTCTTTACTGATGATCTGGTATGCCAGTATCGAAACTAAAATCAGTGTTGTTTTTTCGGCGATACCAAGATAAATATTTCTTTTTGTCAAGCCTGTTAAATAATTCCAGGTTGTAATGATAAGGTTAACTATTTTAGTTTTTAAATCATTCAGAGCCCACGTTGAAAAGTTATCCAAATAGTTGGTATTATTGCGATTATCAGCTACCAGGAAACAAAACCTTGTCAAATAGTCGCCGAATTTATAAACTAATAGTCCAAAGATGCTTACCCCAACAATGCCAAAAAACAACTTTTGAATTTGATTTTTATTAATCGACTGTTTTGATGTTTCCTCAAATATGAAGTAGGCAGTTAAAACCAGGAAAAAGGCCAACATGGATTGGTACAGGGCAATTGAAAAAGCCAATAATAAAGCTGCAGTCAGATAATGTCTGAAGGCGATTCCTTTTGTATTTACTGCAGATTTTAATGCAAAGAACGCAATTGTTGATAGAAGCATTCCCAAGGCATAATAAAATGATAAATTAAATGCCAAATAATAACTATGAACGGGGCTGGAAATAAAAATGGCAAGAAAAATCAGTTTTGAAGGGATATTTCCCTGATGATGTATTACAAAAAGGCTAGCTGAAGCGGAAATGAATATGATAGCTAAGGCAGTTGTATAATAGGGCATTAACGAATTTGGATGGAAAAACAAATTCAATAAATAAAACCCCCATCTCCCCGTAATGATAGCGGATTTCATCTCCCCGGCATTTAACAGCGTGGCAAATTCATCATCAATAGATAAGCTGAAATTGAACAATTCGTAGCCGAAAGAAAAAACACCTATCAAAAATGAGGATGTTATGACGATTTTGTTTCTTCTGATAAAATCGACTACAAAATCGCCGTTGACCTTTTCAAGGTCGATGTTTTTTAGGTATCGGATTTGCTTTTGGATCAGGAGGAACATTCTGGAGCTAAATAGTACAAGTAATATGAGGGATAGATACGAGATACCAATCAAAACTATTCTTAGGATAAAATCAGATTGATCGCGCTGAGTGATTTCATCGATAAGATTTCCTTTATAGATAAATTGCGGGTCGATGTTTTTGCTGATTAATACCAATGAATCTGCAGTCGAAGTATGGGCCTTTTCGAGGTCGATAAGCTCGAAGTGATCCTCGATTCCGATTCCCGTGAATGAAATTTCCTGCTGTCTGTTTTTAATTTTTATGAATTTAAAACTATAGCTTGCTACGCCTGAGCCGGGATCAATTCTCAAATTGCGGATACGTTTAGCTGGCAGTTCAAAATTCAAAATCTGCCATTCCGGGCCTGAGTTTACCCGCTGAATCATCGATTTGCTTTCGTTAAATCCTCCGTAGGTGCTGAAGAACAATTTAACATCGTCGCTTTTTGTCGTGTTCATTACCAATTTGACCTTCAATGGAAAATCAGATTTATATTGGTTGAGCATCCCCAATAATCCGAAAATCAGGCTGAGCAAAAGTATCAGGATGGTTTTAATGAATCTTGTTTTCATTACTTTTATCAGTAAAACATTAATTATCATTGTGATTTTGAAGTTGAAATTGAAATTTAGCATCCACAGGTTGATCCCGGCTTTTTAAATCATTCAATTCATCGGTTTATTCTTCCGGAGCAAAAGCTAACTTTTAGTACTCAGGAATCTTTATTTGCGAAGGTTCCCGTATCTGAGGTTTAATTTATCGAATAATTCATGATTGGTCAAATGGTTGTTTTTTATAATTATCAAACCCTCATCGAGGATTTCATAATCAACTAATTTCAGATGTTCCAATTTGACTTCAATACCATTTAGCAGGATTTGATTATTTACAGTAGTATCCTGGTAAATCCAGGTTCGCCGGTCGCCGTTTATATTAACCGAAAGTATGGGTTTATCATTTTGATTTCTGGTTCGGGTCAGCGGGTTGAAAGTGTAACTGTCGAACACATAATCCCATTTTGTTCCGTGATGTACTATTAACTCAACCTTGTATCGTTCAGCAATTTCCTTTAGCCAGTTAACTCTCTTTATTAATTCCCTGTTCTCAGCTACCGGAAAAACTGTTTCCGAAATTGTGCGTTCAGCTACCTGTTTTATGTTCAGGTTTTTAATGGTAAAATTGATTACACTCAGCAAGAGCAACGGGTAAATAAAAAGGGAATGATACTTTGAATTTTTAAAAACAAAAAACAATGATAAGATTAGCAGAATGGGTACAAACAGATAAAACCTGCTTGAATTATAAAATATTCCGGCACCTTGGTAGATTACATGAACCTTAGGGACTGAAAAGGTAAAAATCAGGAAGGCAAGCCCGGTTGCTATAAAAATTGCCTCTTTGTGTAGCTTTTTAAATAAGGCTACCAATAGTAGAAATATTAAAAGTATCGTATTTAAGTATCCCCAACTGGCAACCAGCGGGAAGAGATAGTTAAAAAGACTGATATTTTTTAAATTTGTTAAAAGGGAATGAATACTGGGATTAAGCCCTGACATCGGTAACAAAACCTTTTCCGGGTGAATAATGTAATAGTATTTCGCCATGAAGTACATCAGGAAAAATGGAATTATCCACAGCGATTTGATGTAAAATGCAAGGGATTTGTATTGGGAAGCATAAATAAAGAAAAAAACCGGCACTAAAATAATTGCTGAACTTTGGTTGGCAATAAAGCAAATTGCAGCAGAAATATATAAAATTGTAACGTAATTGGCTTTGGGTGACCTGAATAGCGGGAGGAGCAAGAGTGGAAAGAAAAGGTTTGGTTGGGCATTTCCCCGCGAAATCGTTGTAATGAAATTAAACTCGATAGGGAGGATAACAGGCATAGCCAAACTTAAGCAGGCCCAAAAATAATGATGGCTTTTTCTAAAATACTGCCAAAGCAATAAACGGAATCAGGGATAAGGTTGTGGTAACAACGGGCAAAGCCATATAAACCGGGATGTTCATCCATAAAAGAGGAACTGCCAGTAAGGACTCCAGCATAAAATTGTAATTCTGCCCATAAAAGAATGGCTCACGAAAAACCCCGTTTGAATAATCCATTGCGCCATTCCAGATCACAGTTTGATCGATGTCGGTATAAACGAAGCCAAAATATTGCAGGGTCATTATACGATCGAAAATCATCATGACAAAAAAAATGGTAAATGACAACCAGCTTTCTAAAAATGCTTTGGTTAATTTTTTTAACCTTCTGATGGCAGGACTTTGAGAAATATTATTTTCGGTGGAGCGTGCAATTGCGTGAAGATTAAGAAACCTTCTTTTTGCTGATTCAAAGATATTTTTGAGTAAATATGTAATGTGTTTGGATTTTGAGCTGAAAATTAAAATCAATCCGGCAATCCAAATGGTTATCAATAAAATAACCGCCCCAACCACCAACGGTTTATCGATCGTTGTTACATAGGCTGATAATGGTTTCATTAATATTAATTGTACATCCGGAGTGGGATTGGAATTTAACCGTAAATATGGATCTGAATCCTGAATGTTGGCCTGAATATTAACCGTAACAAAATTCTTGAGGATTTCGGCGCCCAGCCAGCAAATCGAATCTTTCGCTGATCTGATTTCAATTTTCCTGATTTCATAAAACTCAGAATGAAATCCCGGGTCGATTCGCAAATTTTTGATATACCTTTTTGGCAGACGGAAACATACTGTCGAAAATCCGCCTTCTGATTGATACGGAGAGAAAAAACTCTGCCCTCCGTTAAATCTCCGGTAGTCGGTGTAAAATAACTGACAATTTTCAGGATTTGATGTCCTGATTTCCAGTTTCACTTCGACAGGATAAAAAAAGTGACCCGAAAATGCTGCCAGTATCAGAAGTATTGCCACCGAAAACACGCCGGCAATCCCAAGTTTTTTTAGCATGGATGTATGAATAATCAAAATTTTATTGTCATTATTTGAAGCGGTCGTTTCGCTACATCAAAATATCCACGTGGGATGCAGGAATCGTCAAAAACTGAGGGTTTCCTAACCATAGTTACTTAATTATTTCCTGACCGGAGAATTTTTGGTTCTGAAAATTTCACCAAAACAATATCATCAAAAAGTTTAACAGAACCGTAATTAGGCCACGATGGCATGGCTTCAATTTCGGCATTATGGTCTTTCAATAAATCAAGCGAAACCGTGTTAAGTTCGCTAACGCCTGTGGTTTTAAAGAATGGGCTTATCCGATACGGCTCGCCTGGATTCCATTCAAAGAATGAGGCTCCGTGGGTTTCGGATTTAAAAAACAGCTCATTTTGCTGGTGAGCATAATTTCCAGAAAACGCCACTTTTATTTTGCCCTGATTTTTGGGTGGATCAAGTTGATAAATCCGTTCGATAATCCGGGTGGCTATATCGCGGTCGGCCTGCCACGATGTGTATGTTGCGTAAAAAAACCTTGTGTTGATCCAGGTGTTGTTGATTAAAATCAGTAAAGCAAACAGAAACATTGATCTTCGGAGAAATGCACCCGCCTGCCTGTATTCGGTCAACCATAACAAAGCAATCATCAGGGTCAGTGGAATCATAGCCCTGACCGGCAATTTTGCTCCGGTGTAAAACATCAATAAAAATGGCGACAGGATCAATGCAAAAAATACGATCGCTGATATGGTGTTTTTAAGAACAGGTCGTTTCAAACTAAATACGTTTACTAAAATGAGTAAAATGATAATCGGAATGGATTTGAGTGATAATCCCAAAATTCCGTACGAAGGGCCGGTTCCGGTGAGAAAAGCTTTTGTTTCGAGATATAAATTTGATAAAACCTGCTTTGACGGCAACTCACCCCATTTCGAAAAATTATCAAGGTAAATAGAGGTATTTAGATCCGCCGGTAGAAAGTAATATCTTGTCAGTTTATCCCCGATCTTGTAAAAGATGAGACTCAGGGAAACCACGACGAGTAAACCCAAAATGATCCGCCGCATAAATTTCCACTGCAGACCTTCGGGGGATAACGATTCGATGAAAATAAAATAGGCAACAAAAACCAGGAAAAAAACCAGGTGCGACTGATAAAGTGATATCGAAAAACCCAACAAAAGGATGGTGAAAAAATAGTTTCTTAAATAATTGTTCCTGTTTTCGATCGTATGTTTAAAAATAAAATATGCGATAGTAGTCAGCATCAGCCCCATGGTATAGTACAAGCCCGCAGTGTTGAAAGTGATATAATAGCTATGGATAGGATTGGAAATGTAAAGGATTGTAAATATCATCGCGGATGATAATTTTCCCGGGTTTCGGGTAATGAATATTATGGAAGATATACTGAGGCAAATCAGGGCTATGATGGTTGGGTAATAAGGTATTAATGATGTTGGCTGAAAAAACAGGTTAAGAAAGTAAACTCCCCACCGCCCTACAAAGATGTAAACATAAGCTTCTGAAGCTGTTCTGAAGGAGTCGATTTCTTCGTCGATGGACAGGCTGAAATTGAAAAGTTCGTAACCATAAGTAAAAATGGCAACCAGGAAGGAGAAAATGATGATGATCTTGTTTTTCTTTACAAAACCAAGAATATCACCGGAGTTTATTGCCATTGCAGCACTACGATTTAATGATTGTTGCCAACGCGATGTTGCTGAAGAAATCCTTACTCCGAAAAGAATTATCAACACTAATAAAATCAGATAAAGCATTGTGCTTACAACGAAGTAAATTGATTTTGTGTTCGGTTGTTCATCTTTAAAAATCTCATTTAGTGCTGGTTTAAGAATAAGTTGAGCATCCGGGCTGTTAATTTGGTTCAGGGTTACGATTCCATCCGTAATTCCTGCAACTTCCAGGTTTACCAGTTTAAAATGCTCAATGATTTCTTCGCCGCTATAACGGATTTCATTTCTGCCAACCCGCAGGGTGATGTTTCTGATTTGAAATTCTTTAGAGTTTGCAATCGGGTCAATACGCAGATTTTTAATTTTCGACTGATTGGTGATCGGAATCAACACCTTAACGAAATCTCCCCTGGAAGAATATTGAAACGAAACCGGTTGATTTTTACCAAAATCGTTGATATTTGTTCCATAGAATATCTGGCATAATTCATCATTCTGCGCTTTCAGTTCCATTGAAACCGATACCTGATGAACTAACGAAGGTGGAACAAGCCATAGCAGTACAGCAAAGACAATGGTCACGGCAATTACTGCAATTTTAATCCATATTTTTTTCATTTTTTATACTTAAATTTTTATTTTCGGTTTCTGATAGTTTCACCTAAACCACGTTATCAATAATTTTCACCGATCCTTTTGCCGGCCATGAGGGCATGTCGTCACTAAGCCGCTGTTCATGCTGTTCAACATAATGTAACTCCGGATTTGGATCACCAATAAAATTAAATACTTTCATTGTTCGCCCAGGACTTAGAGAAGCAACCGAAAAAAATGACATCCCAAGAATATCCAGACTATAAAAAAGTTCGTTGGCCTCCGGCCGATACATTCCAATAAAAGCAACCGGAATTTTTCCACCTGTAAGCGGAGGGTCTAAAGCATAGATCCGCTCTACGATGCGGTTGGCCATTGCCCTGTCGGCTTCCCATGAAACATTAGCCGAATAAAACAGCCGGGTATTGATGTACGTGTTGTTGATGAGGATGGCAATTGCGGCAAAAATAATGATTTTTCTTAATCGTTTTCCTGCTTCGTTGCTAACCATAAGCCAGAGCATGGCAAGCATCAAAGTTATCGCCATCAGGGTAGCATTTTTTTTAAGACAACGATAGAAAGAGAAAGGCCAAAAATGAATAAGGGAATTATTGCAAAAAGGTAATCAGGACGATAAAAGAACACAGCCTTGCCGCTCAGCTTATCAGGTTTTATTGTAAGTAATCCGTCACTTTTTGTAACCAAAATTCCTGAATCCGACGAGTTCCATCCTGCCAGGTAATTTGTGTTTAGCTGAATTTCCGAAATTGTGTCAAGATCGTAGCTAATTTGAATTTTGCCGGGAGTATAGTTGTCGATCGAAACCGTGCCCTTTCCTTTAACCAAATAGATCTCTCCCAGATAATCCGCATCATCAACCGATCTGATTTTACCTCCGGTTGAGATTGGTTCGTAGGTAGATTTGGAACCTGTATCTGTTTCGAAATAGAGTAAAAAATCTTTACCACTTCCGGGGCTTTCCGAAGATTGGGCAACTGTTTTATCAATGGTATTACTCACAATCAATGCGTCGAAAATCTCAGTCTTACAGAGAAAACGGTCTTTTTTAAACACGTTGTAATAGGGATAAGCCGACACAAACAGGGATTCGGCAATCAGCAAGCCGACGATGATTTTGAATATCGCTGGCTGCAGCTTTGCAGCAAAAAATCCGAGGGCAAAGCATAGCAAAATCAAAAACATTAAATAGGTGAACAAAAACGTCCGGGAGGGCACATGGGCATTATTCAATATTGGAATATGCTGAAATAGCTGCCATGGATTTATTCCATCCAACCAACCCGAACCCAGCCAAAAGAAGAATAGCCCAACAATTATGTAAGAAAAAGACTTTCTGCTTTTAACCGAAAATAGAAAGCTGGTTATGATAAGAATCCCGAATAATCCCAAATAAGCACCAACCTCCTGAAATGGGGGCAGGAGTGTTCCAGGATCTCCTATTACGGTAAGTGGAGTTTGGAACGGGTTAAAAAATCCATGAAAAACGTACTTTAAAGATAAAACAAGTGACTCACCCTTTGGACGACCCACTGAATGTACGATAAGGTTGGGCAGTATTCTTACAGATGCTAACGACAGGAAGATCAAAATGCTGAGCAGGGAAGTTTTCCACTGTATGATTACGGATTTTGCAAATCTGATAGGATTCAGGCCATTTACGCAAAATAAAATGGATGCAGCAAACAACAAATTTGTAAATATAAACGCGTAAATAGCGCCATCCAGCAAAAAGAAAGCATTAAGAAGCGCATAGTAAATTTTGAAATTTTTCTCCCGTATTCTCAGTATGAAATAAAACGCCAACCCAATTAATTGAAACGAGCCAAAAATGATATGACCTACCGAAAAATGCAGCGAAAACCAGGAAGCATGAATAAACAGGATGCTACCAATAACCGCAATATTTTTGTTAATGTCAAGATACCTGATTAAGCGATAAAATCCCAGCGAGCCAACGATTGCCAGAGTGATAAGTGCAAACAGATTGGCATAAGGTGGTATAAAAATCAAATCGAAAACTACAAACGGGCTGAAAACTCTTGATTGCGGATTTGCCAGGATATCGATTCCTCCCATTAACCAGGGATTGTGGATTGGAAATGTACCATAATGTAAAATTGAAGATCGGACAACAAGACTTAATCCGTTAAAATATCCCCAATCCAAAAATAATGTATGATGTGGGATTTTGTAAAGCGGTATAATGAAAGCAGCTACTGCCGAAATTACAATTGCCGTCCATCTCAGGTATTCTTCCTGGCTTTGGGAGAGGTTTATTTTACTGATTAACACGCCTTTTCACGGGAATAACAATACGTAAGGAAAGTATGTTTTTCTAGCGTAAACCTATGACAATCAATGTTGTAGGTTTTTTTCATTTCATTTTGTTACGTAATTAATACGCATATTAATTACAATTTCGTCATTTTAATTCATTGACAGAATTATTAACATTTTTATTTTAGTGCGTTAAATCGCTTTAATATAAGTATTTATAAAATTTATTGCTTTTTT
>CAJATL010000227.1 GCA_903944895.1 uncultured Bacteroidota bacterium | reverse complement strand
TCAATGTAGTTGTCAATTAAAATGATTGTATAACCAGCTTCTTTAATCAATTGCGAAACGAACTGCCACGCATCGAATATCTGGCCATCGAAGAAGATGCCTTGTGCAGGTTTAAGTCCTGTATTAACGATGAATTCAAATTTTTGATCATGCTCAAGAAGCTTCTTTTCGATTTTTTCAAGCCGATTGTTGATAGCATAACCACGAAGAAGAAAATCTTTTAAAATCTTATTGGCCCAAATACGGAATTGTGTACCTCTTATTGACTTAACGCGATAACCTACTGAGATAATGACATCGAGGTTGTAGAATTTAGTTTTATATTTTTTACCATCTATAGCAGTTAGTAAGGAATCCTTACATACTGAAACTTGCTCCAATTCACCTTCTTTAAAAATATTACCGACATGGAGCGTAATGTTATTCCTGGATGTTTGAAACAACTCCGCCATTTGCATTTGGGTAAGCCATACAGTATCATCTTCAACCCTTACTTCTATTTGGAAGTCGGATTGGCTTGCTTCTTCTTTGTAGATGATTATTTCAGCTTTTTCCACTGATATTCAGGGTTTGTTGTTCGGCGTGTGTTATTCCGTGTCATGGTTGTTAGGTTGTCATGTTGTTATGGTTGTTATGGTTGTTATGGTTGTCATTGTTGTCGTAGCTGTGATTGTTGTCGGGTTGGAGAGGTTGTCATTGTTGTCATTGTTGTTGGGTTGTTAACGTGCAGCGAACAATAATGATTACACGAAGTGGATAACCCAGATAGCAATCAGGGACAACGCGTTAGCTGACTCCTTTTCTTCCCTTCTTTCTTCCCACGACTTCGCCCTGTCAGTCAAAGTTTTTTGTTGTCGTTGTAATCAGGTTGTCGTTGTTTAGGGTTGTTAACGCGAAGCGGATAATCTCGATAGCTACCGGGGACATCGCTTTAGCTGTAAAGTAGATGATTTTTCAATTGATGGTTTGTTGATCAAATTTCTGTGGGGATTACTATTTCTTATCCCGTTTGATTGTATGTTTGAATTTTAAAACAGCAAAATTAATTTCAACGGTTGTTTCAGTTTCGCTGATATTCAAATCATCATCCAGAATTTCAGCAATAAGCTCACCACTTTTTTGAAGCAGTGGCTTTTTAACTTCATCATTATTTTCATTTGAAAGTAACTGAACATTCCTACCTAATTCTCTGATTTTAGAAAATGTTTCGATGATTGCTAACGTTGTTTGTGTTGCTACCGGACTTTTCAGTATTGTGGCAAGCATGTACAACCCTTTTTCGGTGAATGCTTTGGGTTGAACCGTAGAATGTTTCAGTTTATTGAACCGGTGGAAATTTTCCACCAGTTCATTCTTCTCATCTTTAGTTAATTCAACACAATATCCTTTTGGGAATTTTTCCGGGTTATTTTTTACAGCCTTATTAATATCTCGAGTCTCAACCTCATACAGTTCAGCAAGGTCAGCATCAACCATAACAAGCTGATCATTAATTGTAATAATATTGTTTTCGATATGCTTAATTATGTTCATCTTTTACTTTTTTTGCGTTCAGGGTTGTCAGGGTTGTCGGGATATCATTGTTGTTGTGTGATGTTAAAACAATATGCACTCTTTCTCCGCTTCTCCTTTTCACCCCTTCTTTCTTAACACAGCTTCGCCCGGTCAGTCACATCTTTTTAATTGTAACCTACTGATTTGTTGCTTGTCACTTCGACTGCGCTCAGTGCAAGTATTAATTACCTTTTCTCTTTGCGCAAAGCGCACTGCGCTGTGCGTTTTTACTTATCCTCCTGCCAGAGGAGAAGGAATTCGGTGTTGCCTTTACCAAAGAGATAGTCGGTTTCTTCGGATTCGGTTTTTATGGCGTATTGTATGGTCCGTTTAATGAGTTCTTCTGCCTTTTTTACGAGGTTGGCGAGGTAAACAGTATCAACCTGGTTGCCAACAAATAGCAGATTGATAATCCCGGTATCTCTTCCACAGGCGTAATCTCCGGTAATGTAAACTCTTCGGATGTCGCCAAGTCCTTCCACAACTTTCTGGATGATCTGGTCGAAACCCAGGTGTTTGAGCAGGATATTATGGATGTCGGTGTAGAGTGGATGTTGGGTATTTGCCTGAAAGTTTTTCTTATTTCCAGCCAGGCTTGTGGTAAGTAGCCCTGCCTTCTCGAAACGGTTGAGCTCGAGACGGATGGCATTGGAAGATTCACCAAACTCTCCGGCAAGTCCCCGCAGGTGCGATTTCGCATTGCTGTTGAGGAAAAGCCTTGTTATCAGCTTGATCCGTGTTTTGGATGTAATTAAAGCATCAATCATACAATTTTATTAATTGGGTAGCGAAATTACTCAACAATATTAAAATAGCAAGTTTATTTTTAATTTGTTTGGTGTACATTAAACCTTCAGCCGATGAAGATAGCTGCAGTCATGGCTTTGATAAGTGTAAGCAGTGTTTATTTTGAACGCTGATGACGCGGATTTGGTGGATTAGTGCAGATTTTATAAAAATGGAACGCTGAATACGCAGATTTGGCTGATTTACGCAGATTTTATTTGAATGTAACGCTGATCTGTTAGTAGTCGGACAAGTTTGGCGTGGATTTTATAAGAATAGAACGCTGATGACGCGTATTGAGTGGATTGAGGCAGATTTTATAAGAATGGAACGCTGATGACGCAGATTAGGCCGATTGGCGCAGATTAATATTTTGATTTGTTAAATCCATTTGATCCGTTTGATCCGTTTAATACATGTTCTAACCCTCACTCCAGACGGTTCGTTTGATGTAGTCGGTATAGCTTAAAATGATCTTAACCATCTTTTCGCTTACATTAGGCATCGAATAGTCCCCTACCCTTCTAAATGTGCGCTCATCGCCGATCTTCTGGTATTGAAGCTGTACAAGTCCTTGCAAGATGCGTTCGGGATTGAGTCCAACCATCATCACCGAGGCTTCTTCCATGGCTTCGGGGCGTTCGTGGGCTTCACGGATGTTTAATGCCCTGAAGTTCATGATGGATGATTCCTCAGAGATTGTTCCGCTATCCGAAAGTACAGCATAGGCATTTTTTTGTAAATGATTGTAGTCGTGGAACCCCAGCGGTTTCATCAGTTGTATCAGCGGATTGAACTGTATTCCCTTTTCATTGATTTTATTTCGGGTGCGGGGATGGGTGGAGACAATGACAGGCAGTTTGTATTCTTCGGCAATCAGGTTGAGTATGCTTACCAGTTTATCGAAGTTGCCGGAATTTATATTTTCTTCGCGATGAGCCGAAACGACAAAATATTCCTGTTGTTTAAGCGAAAGTTGCGTTAAAACTTTAGAAGCATCTATTTGAGGCATATTGTCAGTTAATACTTCAAACATCGGGCTGCCGGTCTTGATGATGCGGTCGGCAGGAAGGCCTTCCCTGAGCAGGTATTCCCTGGCAATATCGCTGTATGTGAGGTTTAAATCAGAGATGTGGTCAACAATCCTGCGGTTGGTCTCCTCTGGTACACGCTGATCGAAGCAACGGTTTCCGGCTTCCATGTGAAAGATGGGAATATGGCGTTTTTTTGCAGGAATGGCACAGAGACAACTGTTGGTATCACCAAGCACCAGAAAGGCATCAGGTTGTTCCTTTTCGAGCACTGGATCGATATTGATGATGATTTGTCCGATGGTTGTGGTGGCGTTGGTGCCCGCGGCATTGAGGAAATGGTTGGGTTTGCGCAGGCCAAGATCATGGAAGAATACTTCGTTGAGTTCGTAGTCGTAGTTCTGGCCGGTATGAACCAGAATATGCTCGATGGCTTCGGATTCGTCGAGCCGTTTGAGTACTTCTGACAGACGGATGATTTCGGGACGGGTACCGACAACGGTGAGGACTTTGAGTTTTTTCATTGTTGTGAGAATGGAACGCTAATAAACGATGGAACGCAGATGACGCAGATATGGCAGATTTGCACTGATTTATTTTTTATTGATGTTTGAAAATACTTTTCTCTTTATTTCAGGTTTTTTTCCAAAGTTAAGAAGTAATCCTACCTCTATTTCGGTTGCTTTCAAATAATTTATTAATTGATTTTCATGCTCTTCACAAATTGATTCGGATGCTTTTAACTCGATAATCACTTTGTTTTCGACCAATAGGTCTGCAAAGTACTCCCCAACCAACTCTGTTTCATAGTAAACATTGATTGGTTTTTGACGTTCAACAACTAACCCGGCTTTTTCTAATTCAAATTTAAGTGCTTTCTCATAAACCTTCTCCAGAAAACCATATCCAAGCACATTGTAAACCACATAGAATCGCTTGATAATCTCTGAGGTTAAATCTTGGTGTAAGTAATTACGTTCCATAAGTAATCTTACTAGTTTTAATGGAACGCAGGTCGCGGAAGCGACACGCAGATTTAACGGATTACCGCAGATAAAAATAATAAATCAGCGGAAATCCTTAAAATCTGCGTCATCTGCGTGCTATTATTTGGTTACTTTATGAGAAAACATTATCAGGAATTTCAAGGATTCAATGGAACGCAGGTCGCTGTAGCGACACGCTGATTTTTCTGATTTGCGCAGATAAAAACTAAATACATCAGAGGAAATCCTTATAATCTGCGTCATCTTCGTGCTATTATTTGGTTACTTTATGAGAAAACATTATCAGGAATTTCAGGGATTCAATGGAATGCAGGTCGCTGAAGCGACACGCTGATTTTTCTGATTTACGCAGATAAAAACTTACTACATCAGCGGAAATCCTTAAAATCTGCGTCATCTGCGTGCTATTTATCTGTCATCTGCGTGCAATCTTATACTTTTTCAAAGAAGGTGTCCGGTTTTGACTTATCAAATATTTCGTTTACCCACATGATGGTTACCATGTCGGTTTGGCCAAGGTTTTCGATGTTATGCGCATATCCCACAGGGATATCAACTACTTCAAGCGTTTCACCTGAAACAAAGTATTCGATAATTTCGGGACTATTGATTTTTCGAAAACGGATAACACCGGTGCCGTTTACGACCAGGAACTTTTCATTTTTGGTATGATGCCAGTGGTTTGCTTTTGTAATTCCGGGTCTGGAGATGTTTACAGAAACCTGTCCGCGGTCGGGTGATTTGATAAACTCGGTAAATGAGCCACGAACGTCTACATTCATCCTGAGAGGATAGCTGAATTTATCGGTAGGGAGATAGCTTAAATAGGTAGAGTATAATTTACTGGTAAAGGCATCTCCCAAATCCGGCAGCAGCAAGTTTTGGCGACTATCCTTAAACCCATTGATCAGCTTTACGATTTCTCCCAATCTGATGGTATGAACTGGCTCAACTGTTTCGAAAGTTCCTTTATTATCTGATCCATTCTTCAACTTATCAATTAACGACGCCATCACATCATCAATATATACCAGGTTCATTATAACCTCCGGGTCGTTTACCTGAATGGGAAGATCATTTGCGATGTTGTGACAGAAAGTAGCCACTCCACTGTTGTAATTGGGGCGGCACCACTTTCCAAAAACATTAGGCAAACGATAAACAAAAACCTGTATCCCGTTTTCGTTACCATATTCAAAAATCAGGTCCTCACCGGCTTTCTTGCTTTGCCCGTAGGGATTTTCAAGGGCTGCCTGTGTAGATGAAGTGATTAAGACCGGAGCCTTGTTATTGTGATTTTTTAATGACTGAAGCAGCACTGATGTAAATCCATAATTACCAGCCATAAACTCCGACTGCTCCTTTGGCCTGTTTACTCCGGCAAGGTGAAACACAAAACTGCATTCGCTGGTATATTGATCCAACAATACGGGATTGGTGTCCACATCGTACTCGAGCAAATCGTTAAATCCCTGATTGCGTAATTCGGCAACGAGGTTTTTGCCTACGAATCCTTTTGAGCCGGTGATGAGAATTTTCATGGATTAATTGATGGAACGCTTTAAAATGGAACGCTTTAAAATGGAACGCTTTAAAATGGAACGCTTTAAAATGGAACGCTTTAAAATGGAACGCTTTAAAATGGAACGCTGATGACGCGGATGACGCGGATGACGCGGATTAGCGCGGATTAGCGCGGATTAGCGCGGATTTAATATTAATGGAACGCTGATGACGCAGATTTGGTGGATTTTCGCAGATTTTATAATAATGCAACACGAATCCTCCAGTAGTCGGACACGTGACGCGGACTATTTTTATTGTTTGATGTTATCTGTTCGATCTGTGTTCTATTTGATCAATTCATCACGCACAATATCCAGCTTTAGCAGCAACGCTTTCATTTCTTCAACATTAAGTTGGTGTGTATTGTGTGAGTGATAATCGTCAATCTCAGCGATTTCGGCTTGTCCCTCAACAAAGTATTTATCATAATTCAGGTCACGGTTGTCAGCGGGTATCCTGAAATAATTGCCTCTGTCCTGTGATTTTGCCATTTCTTCGCGTGTGACGAGCGTTTCATACAACTTTTCGCCATGCCGTGTGCCAATCACGCGAACGAGGGTATCGGTTTTAAATAATGATTTTAAGGCTTCAGCTAAAACTGAAAGTGTGGCAGCAGGTGCTTTTTGTACGAATAAATCTCCATTCTTACCATGCTGAAAGGCATATATTACGAGATCAACAGCATCATCCAGCGTCATCATAAAACGAGTCATATTGGGATCGGTAATGGTGATGTTTTTATCAGATTTAATCTGATCGATCCACAACGGAATTACCAAGCCGCGGCTTGCCATTACATTACCGTATCGTGTACAACAAATTGTAGTGGCAGCATGCTCACCGAGTGAACGGGCTTTAGCTATAGCTACTTTTTCCATCATGGCCTTGCTAATACCCATTGCATTAATGGGGTAAGCAGCTTTATCGGTGCTAAGCACCACTACGTTTTTTACACCATGCCGTATGGCAGAATCCAACATATTTTCGGTGCCAAATACATTGGTTCTTACTGCCTGAATAGGGAAAAACTCACAGGATGGTACCTGCTTTAGTGCAGCAGCATGAAAAATGTAATCAACACCCAACATAGCACCATCAAGACTCCGCTGATCACGTACATCGCCAATGTAAAATTTCACCTTGGGGTTGTTCAGGCGGTGGCGCATGTCGTCCTGTTTCTTTTCATCACGGGAGAATATTCTGATCTCTTTAATATTGGTATCCAGGAAACGGTTGAGAACTGCATTGCCAAAAGAGCCTGTCCCGCCTGTGATGAGTAGTGTTTTGTTATTGAACATAGGAAATTGGGTTGGGTAATTTTTTATTGGGTTGGTGGGGGTGTGATTGTTGTGATTGCTGTCAGGTTGTCGTTGTTGTGATTGTTGTCGGGTTATCAGGGTTGTCACCAATAGCTATCGGGGTTGTTATTGTTGTAACTGATAACTATCGTAATCTACGTTCTACTTTTTTTTTGAACGCTAATGAAAAATAGCAATTGATGTGACAACAAAAAGTAATGTAATAAAACCCAGGCTTGCTAAAGTCGTTTAAATTGCTACTTAACGCTTTCGAACAGTTACTGAGGTCTTAAGAATGGTTACTGTAAGGATTCGAAGGGTAACTTTAAACATTAGAAGAGCAACTTAAGGGACAAGTAGTGAAAAATGAAGAGTGAAAAGTGAATAATGATGGCCATGGAGTTTTAAATAATGCAATTTTCGATTACTGGTCACCCTATGTTGTTCGTTGTTCAATGCCTGCATGATACAGTAAGGCAGGGTTGTTTGGGGTTTGAAAACTTCTTGGTTTTGTACCCTATAAATTCTCTATATCTTCGATAGATAAACCTGTTTCTTTTGCTATCGCATCATTTGATGCGCCATAATTTTTCATCTGCCGGGCAAGTTTTATTGCAAGAACTTCCTTTTGTTTATTCGCCTCTTCCTTTTGTTTGTTTGCTTCTTCTTTTTGTCTCCGCTCCTCTAATGCTCTTTCTTCAGCGGCTTCTTTTTGGTCAAGAGCTTCGGCAATCTTACGGAGATACTTTGCCTCCTGTGCATCAAAAATGGTGTCTAACTGTTCTTCGGCTTCCAGCTGACGACGGAAATCATCATCCATCACAGGCCCTTGCAGGTATTTTACTACATCTTTAAACTCCTCAGGAATGTTTTGCAGGTCGAGAATGAAATTATTGTCTGTGCACCACGCCTGATTG
>CAJATL010000226.1 GCA_903944895.1 uncultured Bacteroidota bacterium | reverse complement strand
TCTTTTGGAATACAGATGGCAGGTTGATTTTGGTGAAAAAGTTACCGCATGGACGAAATTAAAATGTAATCAAATAGCCCAGCCATATTCAGGTACAACTAAAAACAATATAGCTAAACCATTAACACCAATACCAATACCGGAAGGGACTACACTTTCCGACATAATCCAGTTTAGGATTTATCGCGATACGGCAAATGCAAGTGGATTATTTTCTGGTGCAGATGCGTATTCTGGGTATGCAAGTATTTTATTTTTTGATGTACACTATCAAATAGATAGCTTGGGAAGTACTGACGAATTTACAAAATAACAAACAAGGAGAATAATATTATGGGATTACATCAACTTAACGACAGAGAAAGCCCAACTGTAATTATAGAAGGAGACACCGAAACATACCTTGGATTTCCTAAACATGGAATGGGAAACCATGAAGACGCTCCGATATGGGCAATTAAATTAATCCAGGTTGACCGGGATGATGTAACAAGAATCCTTTACCCAAATGGAAGTAAGATGAAGGAATTTGTCTGGGATGATCGGGCCACTTACGAATACCTGCCGTTTGGGGAGATTGTTGAGCTTAATTAAATAACGCAAAAAAATATCTAAAATGGCCATAGTTTATGATTTCCTACTTTCTAAGGTTAGAAAAAAAGACGTCACCCCAACAACACCATCATCCCCGGAATCAATAGGGGGAGTAATTGCTGGTGCGGATGCTATTACTACATTAGGTGATACTGATTTATTTCCAATAACCGTTTCGTCGGTATTAAAAAAACTCACCTGGGCTAACTTCAAAGCAGCTATCAAAGCATTTGTGGATGCTTTTACTTACAATAAAACAGTAGCAGTGCCAGCAGCTTCATTTATGGTTTGTAATACCAATGGGGCATATTATCAACAGGATGAAAATGCAACAAATCTAAGGAATAGAGGTGTGATGGTATTTGCAGCTACACCTAATAAATACATTGAGTTTGCTATTCCTAATGATGGAAGATTTGTCACTGATAAGTTCAAATTCAAAATAAGAGCAAAAAGATATTCAACAGCAAGTGCAACATTTGTAACAAGATGGGGCGCACAAGGATTATTTACTAATCCATCTGATGATATTGCAACACTGTATGGAACTGCTCAAACAGTAGATTTGACATTAACACTTGATACAAAAGCATATCAAAGTGCATTGAGTGGTACAGTAACAATGGGTTGTGCTGATGGACAAACAATATCTGCTGATTCTTACATTTCAATTAGAATTTACAGAGATGGAGAATCTGTTACTGATGATTTGGCTGATATTGCAGGATTGATTGATGTAACCTTTGAATTTAATGTGTAATGATAGCACTACAAAATAATCAGGTATTACGTCAACTTCATGTTAATAATTTCACTGCTGGAACTGGTACATTTACTATTTCAGGTAATGAAATGACTTGTACTGGTGCAGGTTCAACTTCCATTCCGCAAAAGTTTGCTTATGGTACTTGGGAGTTTGATTGGTATAAGGGAAATAACGCAAATCTTTTAGTAGTTGAATTGATTGCTCCAGGAGTAAATATAGAAACTGGGGGATATAATATTGCCGTATCTGCATCCAATATTATTTATTTTAACAGAACATTAAGTGCAAATCTTATAGTTACTAAACAAGATTATATAGTCAGTAATGTTACATATCGTATTAGAATTACTCGTTCAAAAGCAAATGTATTTACAGTTTACATTAA
The DNA here is from genome assembly GCA_903944895.1 of uncultured Bacteroidota bacterium. GTDB lineage: Bacteria > Bacteroidota > Bacteroidia > Bacteroidales > 4484-276 > CAJATL01. The sequence continues at coordinate 72,353 of CAJATL010000226.1, read as the reverse complement.
AGGTGACACATTTACTAATTGGACTTTAGTATCTGTTTATGGTGGAAGTGGAACTAATCCTGTAACTAATGCAACTTACACTACATCTAACTATTTTGTAGCTGATTTAGATGCAGGTGATAAAATAGGTAACATTACATTTAAACCTTACTTCGATAGATACTTAATAGGACAAGCAGGTGAAGCTGGAATAGTATTCTATGATAAAGGTTCATACAGTAATGGTTGGAGATACTTAGAATGTGCTACTGCTGACACTGGTAATATTAGATGGTGTTTTTATAATGTAAATATCACTAATGCAAATGGAACATCGATTGGTACAGGAAAACAAAACACATTAGATATTGTTTCATACCTTAATGCGTGGAGAACTGCAAGAATATTAATTGCAAATGGAGGAACTTGGGATGGTAATCCAATTGATGGAGTTGATTATACTAATGTTCAAACACAATTATTAGCTGGTAAGTCTCCACGGGTATATACTGCATCCAGTAACCCAACAGGATGGATTTGGGAAACAAATAATTGTGCTGATATTTGTGATAATTTAATACGTGGCGGTAAATCTGATTGGTATTTGCCTTCAAAGGATGAACTTAACTTAATGTACACAATACTTAAAGTAAATGGAATTGGTAATTTTACAGCAGGATATTATTGGAGTTCGACACAAATAGATTCTACTAGTGCAAACCTGCAATATTTAGTAAATGGAACGCAAAGTAATTATTCAAAGGAAAATAATTTTTATGTTCGTGCAATTCGGCAATTTTAAAAATTAAATCAAATGAAACACGCATTAATAAAAGATAATCAGTTACTTCAATACCATGATTTTGAAGTAGCACCAGTAATTTCAGCAAACAAAGGACAATGGGTTGAAGTAGTTGAAGAAGAATATCCTTCAATTACAGATAACCAGGTTTCTGAAAGGCATGAAGAATTGGTTGAAGGTAAGTGGGTAATCGGTTACACTGTGAGGGAGAAGACACCGCTGGAGCTTTGGGAACATCCTGATTTTGCCATCCGAATTTTATGCGACAAAAGCCTGATACTCGAATATCCTGCTTTTTATGTGTATTTTACCGATGAAGAATTTCCGATTGTGAAAAAAGGAAATCAGCGCATCATCTATTTTAATCAGATTCTCCCGCAGCATCAGGAAATATTTAATGCTTTGATAACAGCCGGCAAAATGGTGAAAGAAGACCGCCCGGATCAGGAACTTTAAAAAGGAATGATGAACTTTTTTTTAAACTACAATAATGGCCGAAGATTTAGAAAATATGAAAGAACAAGAATCTGTTGAAACTATTCTGGCAAGAATGGATGAGAAGTTGAAGGTAATGGAGGTTGATGTCAAGGATATCAAGAGAGACTTAAAGGGTGATTTTGTCACCAAGAGTGAATTTGAATCTTCATGTAAATTATTCGACGAAAAAATTCTCCCGATCCGAAACATTGTATTTGGTTTGGTTGGAGTAGTTTTGATGGGTGCAGGTTATGCAATAATGAAATTAATATTCAACCAATAATGACAAAAAGAGAAAAGGTGTTAAATCACCTGGCAATGATTGTGATTGTATTTACTTTGTGTTTGTTTGGGTACATCGGGTATCTATTATTCTACCCATTTGAACCTGCAAATTTTGGAGACAACCCATTTCCGGTTGAAAAGAAAGTGATAAAGCAGGGTGAGGTTGTAAAGTATTATGTAGAGTACCACAAACTAATGAACGTCCCGGCAAGAGCCAACCATACGCTTGTAAACCATGTTCAGATTAATTTCTCTGACATAGCTTCATTCCTTCCAAAAGGAGATTATGAGGTATGGAATCACGACATTGCGATACCACAATTTGTAAGCCCTGGAAAATATTACATAGTTATTACATGGACATACCGGGTTAATCCACTAAGGGAAATAGTAATGACATCAAGAACAGAAGAATTTGAAGTTGTTTCAAAATAAATTATAAATCAAAATTTAACAAGTATGAAAAATGTAGTTTTAATGATACTGATGATTGTATCAGTATTTGCAGTAGCGCAGAATCCGTTAGCGTGGAATAACGGCAGTTTTCCAATTAAGCTGTACAAGATTAACCCGGTTGATAATGATTGGTATCAGTCCGGTGACAGCATTTATTCAATCTACAAAATTAGTGATGTGTATTACGCTAATGCAGTTAAGTGGAGTAAGTCAAGTGTCGGGTTTGCGATGGCCTTTGCAAACGACAGTGACGTTCTATTGAAAAATGGATTTTTAGGGTCGGACAGTATTTATTGGGGCCGGTGCCGTGGAGGTGTGATAACGCAGCTAAAAACAATATCATTTTCCGGGGAGTACGCTACCTTTGTTCCCCTTGGTGTTATTACCGTAAAAGATAATCTATACTACTCGATGAAACCCATCTGGCCGGAGGTCACGGAATTTTTAATTGATAAACCAACCACCTCAAAGGCACTTAAATTTTATCAATTCCTTCCTGGGTATTCCAAATTAACCCCGCAATGGACCACCGGCTCCTTTACACCAGAACTTTCTGAAACTACCGCGAAACTTACAATATCAAAAGGAAAGAACGGTATTATCTTTTTAAATGCCTGTACCGTCCGGTTTAGTAAGCAAGACGTTGCAAAGGGGTACTTCTACCTTACAATAAATGCCGAGCCATTAAAGAACAGTGGGTCTAATTACAAGAGCAAAAAATATAAAATTTACTGGTTAAATGAGTAAAGTTTTCAGGTTAACAATTACATTCACAAAAGCAAGTGGCTTTGTGTTGATGATTATTTCTTCAATACTAAGCTACTTGCTTAAAGACAGTGTGTACTTTGTTACTGGTGTAGGTATTGCTGGTGTAATGATTGTGGGGCAAAATTATGGTAATCAATTCGGGAAAAAATGCAATGAGAATACTTAAGCTATTTGTTTTAATGAGTGTCGTGATGATGTTTGGGTGTAAGACCAAGCAAACGGTATCAACGCAGTATGTCAAGGTTGACAGTGTGGTGTACAGCGAGAAGTTAATCACGAAATATGATACCATTGTTACCCCGGCAGACAGTACATCAATTAAGGCTTACTTCGAGTGCGACAGCCTGGGTAATGTTCTTATCAGGCAGCTTGACGAGGAAAAGGGCAAGATGAAGATAAGCACTGTATTTAAAAACAACACCATTGAGATACTGGTAAGTGTTGACAGTTCAGCCATCATCCGGCAGGCGGAGGAGCGGCTTACTGCAAAATACAATTTAACCAAGTCCACTAACGATACAATCATTACAAAAAAAAGAACTTATGTTTGGTACATCCCATTTCTTGCCGGGTTATTGGTGGGAGGATATATTGTTTACCTGGGACGAAGGCTCTTACCATAATTATTCAAATAAAAAAACAAAACATTGTAGCAGGTAATACTTTTGTGGCTCGGACTGCTATTCTGATCTTGCCGCATCATGTACTTGTTAAGGCCCCACCCTTCAATGGCTGGGGTTTTTTCATTTAACCAAATCCCATTAATAAACATTAACGAATTTTAACAGCCTTGGTATTGTGTATTGATTAATTTTGTAGCGTTAATGCAAACGACAAAAAAAACATGCCAGCACGTATCTTAGAAGCTAAAATAACTCCCGTTCTTTTCGGGGAGGAGGATGAGTACCATAAAATCCAAGTGTATGTAAGGGTTTATTTCCCCGATCAACAAAAAACGGTTTACCGTGCAACAGGAGCTTGGTGCCGGAAGCCAGATTGGGGAGAGGGGTTTGTTACTTCTCGAGAGAGGGACTACATGAAGGCCAATGAACTGATCCGTAAAGCCCTTTCTGTTTATGAAAACATGAAGGAGGAACACAGGTTAACCGGCAAGGTCTTCAATCCAAATTCAATCAGATACGCCATTGATAAAAAACTCACCTTTAATGATTTCTGCCGTAAGGCATCAATAAAAGGAGGTATCAGGGCGTCTACCTATGTTGATCGTATGGGGTTTGTAAGAATACTGGAAAAATTCGGCACTGTTTACATGAGCGACCTTGATACCTTCACGCTGGATCGCTTTAATGATTTCATCAATAAAAAAGGGTTTGCCGTGAATACCATCTGGAAGTTCAACAAGCACTTCAAGGCTTTCATTAACCAAGCTATTGCTGCCGGATATCTTCAAAAGAATCCTTACTTCAAATACAAGGTAAAAAGAATCACTAAAAACAAGTTCGCGTTGACCGATGAACAGGTAGCGGCTATCAGAGAATTGCCACAATCCAAGGCCAGAGATATGTTTCTAATTTCCTGTGCAACCGGACTAAGGTACAGTGACGTTTCGACGTTGAACGAAAGTAATATCAAGTACATCGACGGAAAGATGTTCATCATAATAGGAGAGATGAAGAAAATTGCGAATCGTGGGATAAAGTGTGAGGTGGATAGGTGGTATGTTGTATCAGACCTGATTGAATATAATTTTCCTGGACTATTCAAAAAGGTAAGCAATGTTGAGGTAAACATCTTATTGAAAAGTATAGAAAAGTATGCTAATCTGGAATTAGAAAGCCCTTTGACGTTTCACGTTTCAAGGCACACCTTCCTGACTAAAACAGCCAGAGAAACCGGTAATGTTTGGTCAGTAATGAAGGCCGGTGGCATTACAAGCACCGCAACAGCACAAGGATATGTTGATATGAATATGATAACTTAAAAATTAAAAGCGATGAAAATTAAATTGAAAAGAACTTTGATCACCCCTATGTTCGAGGCAGCAGCAGGAAGTGTGATCAGTGAAGAAGAATTGATCGAGGCAACCGGTAAAGACATCTTGGAATACCCGGCAGAGTGCAGGAAGGATTGGTTTGTACCAAATTATTCAAAAACAGATCGGATTCATACCGATCACGTCAACGAAAGGAAGTTTATTGTTACGGTTGACGAAGACCTTAAGGTTAACATTACCAGTGATGATATAGATACTGCAGTAAATGAGATGATCGCAAAGAAGATCATTAAATCATTAGAAGGCCTTAAGGAGGCTCCGGAACCTCACGTTGAGAATTACCAGAAAGACGGATTTAATTGATTATGATAAACCAAATCATAAATACTGACTGTTTAATTGGTTTAGCTGGCATCCCGGGTAAATCAGTAAACTGTTGCGTAACATCGCCTCCGTATTACGGATTGCGTGATTATGGAAATGATGCACAGATAGGGCTTGAAGAAACACCGGAGGCTTTTGTTGCTAAACTGGTTGAGGTATTCAGGGAAGTAAAGCGGGTATTGAAGGATGATGGTACGTTGTGGTTGAATTTGGGGGATAGTTACGCCGGTGCGGGGTGGAGAAATAATAACAACAACCCCGGATCAAAACAAAAGACAAATAACGGCACAAATATTTCTGGCATTAAAATAATAACAGAGTGTAAACCAAAAGACCTTATCGGTATTCCTTGGATGGTAGCCTTTGCCCTTCGTGCCGATGGTTGGTATTTACGCCAAGATATTATCTGGCACAAACCAAACCCAATGCCCGAAAGTGTAACCGACAGGTGTACAAAATCACATGAGTACATTTTCCTGTTGAGTAAAAGCAAACAGTATTACTTCGATAATGTAGCCATACAAGAACTGGCCAACTACGATGGACGTAAAGATACTGTAATGAAAGGATCGGAGAAATACAAAAATCATATCATGCCAAATGGAACATCACAAACAGTAGCTTCTGGCGCACATGAAAGATGGAATAAGAACGATGCCGGTGAAATGATTCGCAACAAACGTTCAGTATGGACGGTAAACACCAAATCATTCAGAGGAGCGCACTTCGCTACTTTTCCAGAAGAATTGATTGTTGATATGATAAAAGCAGGTTGCCCGGAAGCTGGATTAGTCCTTGACCCATTTATGGGTGCCGGTACCACGGCCTTGGTAAGTAGGAAGTTAAACAGGAATTACGTGGGTTTTGAATTAAACCCTGACTACATCAGTATCGCAAACAAGCGATTAAGTACAGAACTTGGAATGTTTCAACACACAACACAATGAACTTATCAGTAAAAAGATTACAGGAGTTGATAGACTTCCAGACAGCCCGGATAGAGTTTCGGGAAAAGCACCAGAATGTTGTTGATGTCAGGGATAAAGACATTCTTTATGTTCTCAAAAACCTTGATTACAAAATCAAGAAAAACATCAAAGAGGTAAATATCGGATTCGACACATTCTGGTTTGCTTATGGAAAAAAGGTGGACAGGGAGGAATCAAAAAGACTTTGGTTTAACCTCACCGACGAAGAAAGGGAGATCGCAATAGCCCACATCCCGAAGTGGTTGACGCAGTGGCCCGACAAGCAGTACTTGTGCAGCCCAAGAAAGTACCTGCTTCGCAAGAAGTTTTACGATGAAGTGTTTAAGGAAGCCGAGAAAGAAGTAAAGAACGAGGTAAAAAAAGAAACATGGTTAAAAGGGACGGAATAGATTTGAGTTTTGAGTATGGGAAAATACCCCCACAGGCAACTGACGTGGAGGAAGCTATACTTGGTGCCATCATTTTAGATGAAAGGGCAATGAGGGCGGTTATTCCAATCCTCGAAGCAAAACACTTTTACACCGAAGCCCACAAGGCATTGTTTCAGGCGTGTGTTGATTTGTTTAACGCCAGCAAGCCGGTTGACATGCTTACCATCGTTCACAAACTCAAAGAATCAAACACACTGGAAATAGCCGGTGGACCGTTTGAGGTAGCACAAGTTACCAGAAAGGTGGGGGGATTCGCCATATCCAATCTGGAAGAACATATCAATATCGTACTAAGCAAATACATCAGGAGAAAAACCATAGAGCTTTGCCACGAAACCGGATCACAGGCGTATAATGACACAGAAGACATCAATGGGTTGATCGAAAAATTATCAGTGGCCATCATCCAGCTTAACAGGGGATTTGCACAGGAAGTTTCCATCAAAACAATTGCTGACGACAACATGGAACTGATCATCAAAATCAAGTCCGGCGAGATACAGCGATTCGGTACCTCAACAATGCTTATCGACCTCGACAATGTAATAAATGGGTTGATCGCGCCAGACCTAATTGTAGTGGCGGCAAGGCCCGGGATGGGGAAGACTGCATTTGCCCTGACTGTAATGAAAAACCTGGCCATCGACCAGAAGCTACCAGTAGGAATGTTCTCACTTGAAATGAGCGCACCACAATTAGAAGTAAGGCTTAAATCAATGATATCCGGTGTGAGTGGATCACGCGCACAGAGAGGCAATATTTCAGACTATGAGATATCAAGGCTTATCGAAGCCACAGAAATCATCAGAGAGGCTCCTATTCGCATTGACTACAGGGCAGCAATTTCAATTTCCACCATAAGAGCCAAAGCAATCGAATGGAAAAGTTCGGATGATGTAAAGCTTATCATCGTTGATTACATTCAATTGATCGGCAGCACCGGAGGAAAGTACTCAAACAGGGAAGCGGAGGTAAGTGAGATGTCCAGAGGATTAAAACAACTGGCCAAGGAGCTTGATATTCCGATAATCGCCTTATCACAACTTAACAGGGATTGTGAGAAGCGCAGCCCACCAGAACCAAAACTCTTTGATTTACGTGAGAGCGGAGCCATCGAGCAGGATGCTGATATCGTACTGTTCTTGTACAGGCCAGAAGCATACAATATTGACGAAATTGATTACGAGGGTACAAATATTTCATCAAAGAATATCTGTATCGGAAAAATCGACAAGCACCGTAACGGAGCCATTGGTCGAATTGCCATGAGAACCAATTTAGCGATATCACACTTTTATAATTTCCGGGAACCCGGAGCAGAAAATCAAACACAAATGTCAATTGAAGATGTTCCAGTGGGGGACATGCCATTTTAAAGGAGGTAAAACTATGAACAAATTTGGAAGATGTGAAAAATGCCTTGATTGGCATTGGACTGAATCAGAATGTAGGCCCATTTATTTTGCGTACCACGAAGATTATTTAGGAGAGGATCCGAAAGCAGTTAGGGGATCAAGCCACGAAGACGCGGCACTGGAATATGGAAAGTGGTATAACGGAAGTGAATGTGATTTAATGAATGACACCATTAACATTAATATTGAAAAGGATGGTGTTGTAAAGTACTTTCGCGTAGGCGCGGAGCCTGAAATTCATTACACTATAACCGAAATTAGCTCACCACTTGAATTTTAAATAAATGGAAGAACTAACATTAAACGAACTATGCGAAGGCGGAGAATTTAACCAGAAGTGTAAATTTGGGAAGCTGGTAAGCGGTCATGCTGTTTACTGTAAAAGTCCCGATAGAAACGCGCCGGTGAAATGCCGCCGAACATGGTTTTACGGTGAAGCTGCAAAAAATATGCAGGATGAAGATTGTCCATATTACGAACCAAATAAAAATTTAACGAAAAATGCTTAAAGAAACAAAGGTTTACAGTTACATCTGCGATAAGTGTAAGAAAGAATCGAGTGATGAAGAGGATAACGTTGGTTGGAACGATAAAGAGTATGCGTGGGAATGTGCAGAGGAAATGGGCTGGGCTGAAATAGATCACAGCCATTATTGCTCAAATTGCTGGGAACACGACGACGATGATAATCAAGTTGTAAGGAGGGATGCAGAATGAAAGTAAAAATTTGGGATGGAAATAATGATCAGTGGTTGTAGCCAGTGGTGATATTCTTCGGAGGCGCTGGGGATATGATCTGGAAAATAACTGCGAAAAAACCTGATAGCGACGTATTGACTGACGGATGGTTTGATTTCGCTGGTGAGACGCTAATCAAGGTAGCTATAATTGGAGATATTAACTGGAATGTGGAAATAATACCAGAACAATGAATGAGAGACAAAAAGACTTATCGGGAATCACTTGGGCTTGATAACCCACCAAAAGGCACTAAGCTTGAAATTAAGCACATGGCCGGAATTGGATTCTACTTACTATGGCCAAAATGTCCGGACTTGGAAAATATCGTCGATGGATGGTTTAAGGTAAAGAAAAACGCTAAAATTTGCGCTAAAGAACATGGATGGATTGTTTAACTTAAAATTATAAATTATGTCAAAAACAGAATTATCAGAAACATGGTGGATGAAAAACGGCGTTCCCGGGGACGTATTTTACACCCAGAAGGACGACAAGCAAATGACCGCTTCCGCAGTCTATTATAAACGCAAGATTACAACAGAAAGAATCGCAGCTTTCAACATCGGTGACTTTCCGGACGCTCCTGCAGAAAGAATTACGAAAGTGACAATTTTAGCATGATAATATGATAGATTCGTTTAAAAAGGCTATTTTTGAAGCTAAAAGTAGAGACGAGCTAAAGGATAACATTTTAACGCTGTTTACCGATATGGAAGTAGGGCAAACAATAATGATCACATGGATTGGCATTGGCAAGCCAAAGTATCAGGAAGCGGTGCGGGAAACAATTATGAACTTGTATCAGGAACATTTGATTCACGTATCATTTAGTGAGGATTTAAACACAGTAACAAAACAGTTTGAATGAAACTAATAGAACTAAAGGCCACTGTACTAAAACAGATGATCTTTGACCTACTTGTTGACGAACACCCACCGGTATCAATCGGTGATCCCGATCAAAAAAGACCGGTATTTGTAAATGACAACACAAAGATCAGGTATTGCATTTACGGGCTTTCAGTTGAGATGCTTGGGGGTAAGGTAACGGTAAAAGACATGACCGGCACCATGGACTGTTACACCGAAGTAACAAACAGATATTTCCTGGCAGCAATAATTGAAAACCTGACATTAAGAAGATTCATTGAAACAGAAGAAACACTTCAAGTAAAAACGGACAAATCAGATAGAAAAAGAGAAAGAAGGAGATCAGTATGACGATAGAAGAAAAAGTACTGGACATAATGAAGTTAAAGGCAAAGCCATTAACCGCACTCGAGATCAGGGATATTTACAACATGAAATACCCCTCAACGCAAATAAACAGGATCAGCCATTCATTAAGTGTATTATCATCACCCGGAGTTCGGAAGGTGATTAGGGGCGGCAAAAAGATGGAGCGCTATGGTAAAGAAGCAATATTATGGAGGTTAAAAGAATGACAGCAGAAGAATTTTTCAAAAACACAGTGGTTGGGGTTGATGATATGGATGAAGAAATGTTTACGGCAAATCAATTAATTGAATTTGCAGAGACATATTACGAACAAAAGCGAATAGAAAATATTTGCAATAAAACGGAACTTTTATCAATGGGAAGACATAAACAAGAGGAGGTGAAAGTTAATGGAAAGGTTTATCGAAAGGTTTACATTTTAAAATAACATATTTCAAAAACTAAACGAATGAAAGTACTGGTAGCATGTGAAGAATCGCAGATAGTGACAAAAGCATTTAGACTGGCCGGACATGAAGCCTATTCATGTGACCTCGAAGCACCATCAGGAGGACACCCGGAATGGCACTTCCAAGGAGATGTGCTGGAATACTTAAAATGGTCGTATTGGGATTTGGTAATAGCCCATCCTCCCTACACATTTTTAACGGTAGCCAACACCTACCTGAACAGGGGTTGCAGTAAGTACACCATACAAGAAGCCCGGGAACACCAAGCAAAAGCCCAAGCGTTTTTTATGGAATTTGTCAGCGCCCCCGCTGAACGGATCGCAATAGAGAACCCCATCGGGGTAATGAACACCAGATACCGGAAGCCGGATCAGATCATACAGCCATACGAGTACGGACACCCAGAAAGTAAGAAGACATGCCTGTGGTTAAAGAATCTTCCCAAGCTGGTACCTACTGGTGAAATCGCGGAGGTAAAAAGGTATAGATGTACAAAATGCGGTAGCGTTTTTGATGCCCAACTTGGGGTTTATGGCTGCTGTAAATCGCCGGCAAAACCAATATGGGAAAACCAAACACCATCAGGACAAAACAAACTCAGGCCATCACCCGACAGAGCAAAGATAAGAAGTAAAACCTATGAAGGCGTTGCAAACGCAATGGCTATGCAATGGTCTATTTATTAATAATTTAAAATAACAAGTAAAATGAGCAGATCAAACAGAGCGGCTTCGGTACTTAGCCCGGTCACAAAGTACATTAGTTGGAACGCCAAAACTGGTAAGTTTATGGTTAGAGCCAAAGAGATGGAACCACAGGAAATTAAATTTCCGTTCAGGTTTTTGGTATTGGATATGTTGAGTCAGGTAACCGGTTACTACAAAGCAGACAAAACACAGGTGACCAGTAACATGGTGAGGCAGTTCGAGCCACAGTATTTCGTGGTGAACGTAAAAGGAGTAAACGGATTCCCCCGAAGCGGATTCTGGGAAACTCTTAAAGAACCACTGCGGGGCTATGGTGGAAGATGGACTAAAGTAATCTTTGCCATGATCCCAAGTAAAGAGACGAAAACAGGCATGGAGATTGCCAAACTTGAGCTTCATGGTAAAGCAATCAGCGCATGGGGAAGCATTGAATCAAAGGTATGGGATGGCGCGGTATTGTGTGAAGGCGCAACACAACCCGACGATGAAGGGTATATGTACCCTGTCTTCAAAATAACAACAGCCACCACAGAGACAGAACAAAAATCCTTAGTACTTGACAAGGAACTGCAGGAATACCTGAAAGCCTATTTCGAGGTATGGAATGAGCGCATTAACGAAAAGGGTGTGAATGTTGGTCAGGGTGATCGCCCACAAAAACAGGAAACATCGCGGTCAGCGAAAAAAGAAAATTCTTATTACGATGGTGATGATATGAATGCGCCACCTCCACCGATGGACGAAATCCCGCCAGAACCAACAGATGATTTACCGTTCTAAAATAAAACATAATTTTAAGTTATGACACCGCAAGAAAAAGCAAATGAGTTAACCGAAAAGTTTAAGGATTATGTTCATGGATATGTAGGAAGCTCGATGCTTACAAACACAGAATATCCAGAGCAAATTATTAAACAAGCCAAACGATGCGCAACCATCGCAGTTGACGAAATATTAAAACTCGAATGTTTATTGGGAGGTAGTAAGTATCCAAATGATTTGTATTTAAAAACCACGAACCATTTAGAGTTTTGGAATGAAGTAAAAACAGAAATCGAAAAACTATGAAAATAGGATTCTTAACAACTCACCTTGGGTTATTCGGCAGTATAAGGGAATTACTTGAAATATCAAATAGACTGGTTGCATGGCATCACGATGTAACCATCTATTTTGATCAAGTAAATTTCCCAGTACGTCACTGGATGCCAATAAACGCTAAATTGTCGTTGAACGATAATTTACCTAAGATGGATGCACTTATCCTGATGGATTCACCATTCGACTATCACATGACGGAATTTAGAAACTGTGATTCAAAATTCAAAACATTTGTGATGATGGGCTTCGACCACGAAAGGTTTTCCTTGGAAGACTTAAAAGGCAATGCGGTAGATCGCAACCTAAAAGAAATCCTGATGAACTATGAAGTGTGTGCAGATGGCCAGTGGCAGCTTGACTACTTCAAGGAACTTGGGATATGTACAGGCGTACCAATTGGGGGCATCAACATACAGCAGTTTAACAACACCAATTCCAAAAGGAATATTGACGTAGGTTATTCAGGAGATCGCCGGCCACGTAAAGGAACGGGTACCATACTTTCAGCGCTGGAAAGAATAACATGGAAGCATGACTACTATTGGGCCAAAGGAGACCAGAAATTTATAGTAGAATTTCTGAACCGCACCAAGATTTTTGTGGACAACCACCTTCGGGCCGGATGGTGTAACCCTGTTCTGGAAGCAATGGCCTGTGGATGCGCTGTAATATGTAACGACATACCAGCAGTGAAAGACTTCGCTATTAACAACAAAACAGCTTTTGTGCTATCCGACAACAGCGTGAGAGACTTTGTTGACGCCATCAACCTTTTAATGAATAATGATAAACTGCGGGAATACTTATCAGAACAAGCCCAGGAAAAAGCAAAAGAGTTTGATTATGATATAGTGGCCCGTAAATTTGAGGAATATCTTTTAAGTAAGTTATAAATTAGCCAGTCACCATGAACGAAATTTCGGAACTAAAAAAGGTTGATATTTTAGAAGTGAGGAAGGTTGGCCGGAGAACATTCGAGCTTGTTACGAAATCAGATGAAATATTGGAGGTTGGAAATATTTTGCAACAGGCAGGTTGCCTTTGTTTTATAACAAAGTCAGATAAGAAAGGCAATATTACCGTTCACGCGCCGATTCGTGTTGGTAAGGCTATTTTATGGACAAGTGCACATTAAAAATTAATGTTTTTATAATTCTTTTATCAAAAATTAATAAGTTATGCAGACAGGACAAGAAATTATTAGAACACTGATCCACGCCCACAAAGCCGGACAGTTAAAAGACAGAGACCTTGAACAAGAACTCGTCAGGGTGATGAATCAGCAAGCAGCTATGTTCATTCAAAATCATGTTGAAACAGAGCGTAAAGTAATGATCAGGGAAACCTACATGCAAATCTTTACAGCCCTAACAACTACTCCGGTTGTGGAGGAAATGATTCATCACGCCGACCTTATTCCCAATACATCGGGAGAGTATGTAACCCTCGGAGAGACAAAGGCGGTAGTCCAATGGAAGGAATATCAAAAGGCAGTGATGGGGTGGAGGTACACAATCTTTGGCAAAACAGCAGATGTACCGCGTTACACACTTCATAAAGGAGCTTATGTGCTTCGCAATTCCATCGAGGCATCAAATGCAGCCTTTGAGCGCTACAATCGGATGATAATGGAAGAACAGGCCATTTTACAGAAGAAGATCGAGGAGCAACGCGCAAAACAAGCCGACCTATCCAAAGAACAGCAGCCGGCAAGTTTTGAAGAAGCAACCCCGCCGGCAAAAGTTGATCCGGGACAAGGTACGATGCACGTGATTGAGCCTAAAAAAAGAAGGGAGGGGTCGCCGAACAATAAAACCCCGCGCACTTATCCCGAATCAGAAAAGGATCATCGTAAAGTTGTTGGACCCCACCCGCCAAAAGATGCAAGACAAACTAACGGCGAGTGAGTTTAAAAAGTTGATGTGTCAGGGGGTAATCAAGGTATCAGGGAAACGATTAGTGATGCCCGAATTACTCCCTGAATACGTTGCTCATATCGAAGTAAAAAACTCAATCTTCATTCCAGGTGAAGTGTACAGCTCAAAAAATAGCCATACAATACACATGCGTAAGCCGAAGTATGGAGAATCGAGTAAATGGAGCTATGGCGGGGTAAGGATGATCCCGTTCATAAGTTCCAGCAAATCGGTCACCGAATACAAAAAACAAAAACTGGCAGTGTACCGGCAGCATACAGAAAGATTCATCGAGCTTACCGATGGGCTTCCCTTCCCATTAAAAATTGAGTTTATCTTCCACCGAAGGACGGAAGGGATATTCGATTATACCAATATGTCCCAGCTTGTTCAGGACATGATGGTAAAATCCGGATGGATTGAGAACGATGATTCACGTCACCTGATACCAGTATTCAAAACATGGAAGCTTGATCGTAATAACCCGGGGGTGTGGATCGTTGTAATTAAATAACTGATTTTAACAAATATGTAGTATCTTTGCAAAATGAAAGAAGTTATGCTTAATAAGTCTGAACAGCGGAGGTACAACCTTCTGATCAGAAAAGGATTCTCGCCAACCGCAGCAAGGGAGGCTGCCAAGGATCGCGGAATAATCCGTGCATTGAAAGATTTTATGATATTGATACTGCTCTAAACAAAAAAAAGGCGGCCCCGAATTAACGAGGTCGCCTTTTTTGATTTACCTGATAAGTTAAATGCGTTTATTGTAGCTACTTGTTAATGACTACAATTTTGCCACCAACAACAGTTCCACTTTCTTTAAATACTCCCTTTTCAATGTCAATTACTTCTGCATTAACTTCCTTGAGCCAGCTTTTGAAGTCAACCTGCTTTTTCTGACTTCCATTTTCCCAGCTTTCAGAAGTAATGCAAACCAATCTACCCCCACGGGAAAGACACCCATACATTTCTTTTAAATGATCAATGTCTTGGTTTTTTGTAAAAGGAGGATTGGCAATTATCTTGGTGTATGTTTTACCGTTGTGTTTCAGGAAATCATCACCAATCAAATTAAACCGAAGGCCGCTTTTATTTAAAATAATGGCATTTACGTCCATTAATTCAAAGCAATCAGGCGCAACATCACAAACCTTATTTATCGCTTTAATAATAGCCCCTTGCCCCGCACTTGGCTCTAAAATAGTGTCGTGTTGTTTTAGGTCAGCTAAATAAACCAGCTTATCAGCCAGTTTATCTGGGGTTGCAAAAAATTGAAACTCTTTTTTAAGATTTCGCTTTTCTCCATTGGCAATTTGATCAAGCAAATCGGTTGGGTCTGTTGCAAAAACAAACCCAAATATCTTTCCTCCTTTCCACTTACCGCCAATTAATTCCAGTGATTTTGCCACATCTTGATAAAGTTTTCTATCCAGTTGCTCGGTTGGTAGTTTAATTACATTGCCTTCTACTGTACAATTTTGTAATACTTCTTCTTTCGTTGTCATAAATTATTTATTAAAAATTAAAATTTAATTAAGCTAAATTCCCAGCATCATCATCCTTGTCCTGACTGAATACCTTCACCATAAAAATAGCGAAGAACACAACACAGACAATAATGTAGATCAATCCGTTATTCATAAAACCTCCTCCTTAAAGTAAATGATGGCAATAATAACCCAAGCCGTTACGCACATGGTTAATAGGATCAAGATGGCGTTTAATATCACATCAACCCTTTTAGACCATACCAGCCTTTCCATAAAATAGTAAAGTGTTTTCATACGGCAATACAGGTTATTTCGAGTGAATTGTTTTCCCATACATCACCAACACCAGCTTCCGGTGTCCATTCATTTAAACGTTCACCATCCCAGCTTAAATCTTCATCATCATCAAAGATGTTAATAGCTTCATCGGTCAGGGTGTTGGTACCACACCTACCGGATTTGTCGCGCACAAAGTATGTTTTCATGTTGATTGATTTTTGAGTTTAACAATCGTGTAGGGCCGATCCCAGCACTCACGAACATATTTCTTTGCTGCTGTGATACTTTCAAATATCCCCCAATCAAGCTGTTTGCACGATCCGTGAAGGATTAATTTACATTTTACTTTTTTCATGGCTTGAATTTTTTACGTGTTGTGATCTCAATGTTTGATGTTGGATTGGTTTTAAGTACCCAATTTTTAGCTACTTTACGAGTAGAGAATGAATTGTGTATTTCATTCGTGATCCGGTCAACCGCAATGTATGGTGTCTTGCGTTCATGTTCCTGTTGTGAGCAAAATGTTTTCATTTCACAAATTTGTTAGTCGATTTAAAATAATATCCACGCAAAAACTGATTCATTTCAGTGAGTGTCATAAAATCGGTTTGAATGTGACCGAGTTTATTTACAAGAGCAACTTTCTTCCCTAACCGTTTGTCGGCCCATTGTAGGGTAAAATCCTGTAATTCTGGATTCTCTTTTTTGAATGAATCCAGCGCATTTTGTACATGCTGTTTATTTAATTTGTCCATAAAAATAATATTTAGTTAGTTAATAAAAAAAACTTGTTCCCCGATCAGTCTCCAAAACATTGACCTTCTTTTCAGGCCATCATCGGGGAGGGTTTCTGTTACCAGAAATTTATCGCATTGAAAAGGTCAATCAATGCAGTTAACAGCCAATAGAAAAGCGCAACACAGGCAACCACTACATAAGTGGCGATAGCCAAAGATGGCCAGTGAACTTTTTTAACCCACGCAAGAATTGTTTTCATGTGTTTTGTTTAAGATTGTTTTTATGTACTCGATTTCGTTAATGTACCTGCCTTCAATATTCCAGTCAGTAAGTATTTGCTTGATCAATACAAGCGCTTCGTGCATTTCAGGGGCGGCAGCCATAAGCAAAGCGTTTGCATGTGCTGTTGTGTCTTTTTCCCCTCCTTTACGTTCCAATTCCCCAACAACTATTCGAGCAATTATGTCTCCATAGGAACTGTAAACGGTGCGTTTTTCTTCGCAGTAACGCCATGGTTTTTTTGAATGTCTCATAGTCCTGTTACCTTTCCTTGATTGATTAATATGATTACTGTGAATGTCGGGTCTTGCGTAAGAATATGTAATATCCTATCTCTGTCCCGTGAACCAAAACAAGTAAATTGTTGAGTAACTCCATCGACTTTTGCGCCGGTAATTTGCCATTTAGTGTGCCTTTTTGTAATATTCATTTTGTCTCCTTTTTTATTAAAATATTTTTGTCTCCACCCCGTGAGGGAATGGCATTTTTATCAATAGAATCAATACTTTTAAAAAAGCAGCACCCCTTGGGGTGCCGCCTAAACTAAACTAAACCTAATCTTCATCCGGTAACATAATTGTTATTGCCGGTTGAGGATTATCAATGTCATTCGGCCCGATCACCGCTTTTAGTGTTATTTCGCGGGGCTTGGCCTTTGTATTTTGCACGAACAACTTAAACAGTAGGGTATTACCCTGAATCCTTTTTGCTGCCAGTGTGAACATAAAAAGAATATCCCATAGCCGGCCCGATTCATCCTGCCATCCATCCATAATTTTCGGGACAACTACATACTTGTCCCAAACAGTACGATTGATAAAAACCGGATATTTAATGCCGGCTGCTTTGCACTCTGTATCAGGTGCCAATACCTGAAAGCCATCCTCGACGGCTTGCTTACGTGTGTAAGCGTAAATTACTTCTCCAAATAAATCATTCATAGTTGTATTATTACATTGTACATATTTAGATTATTACATATATGGCTACTATTCGCATAAAAAAGAACTAAGCAAACATACTTACTTGTTGTTCTCTTACAGTATGAATATTAACTATTGAAGCATCCCACCAAATTTGAGCGGGTTCTGATTGATAAGAAAACACTACCTTATAACTGGCCGAGCTTTCTGTGTACACCGGCAAAACAATATCAAAGCCGGTAAACGTTTCCAGTCTCCGGTATTTATGTTTTCCGTTAGCAAGTTTCTGATCAAGCAAGGATTGAGAATATTGCTGGGCAACGTGATCATTAATCCCTACGATCATTGTTCTTAATTTCGATTTGTCTATTCGCATTATAATTAAAATTTAGGTTAGTTTACAGCCGCCATCGCTGGCGACCCCTCACTATTCATTGCCGACTTGTAACGGCCTTAAATTTGTGTTTAAAATCTGTTCGTTTGGCTTTAGCTTTAACTTAATTTCATTAACATAGATTTGAAGGTGTTTATCGGATAGCTCCGATATAGGTAGGTGTGTTTTGAGTTTTTTTAATTCAAACCAATTTCCAGGAATCCCGAAAACAATGTGATTCTTGTACAGCTTCTCGAGTTTTACCTGCACCTGTTGTGTTTCCAATAATTCTGAAAGGTAGTAATCCATATCAGGCTCAAAGGAAAGGTTATCATCTACTTTGATGGGAGGTAAACTACTTACGATCATCTGAAATTCACTCAATAATTCTTTTTGCTGGCCGGTAAGCAATGGGCCATAATAAAAAGCTGACCCATCGCCGTGATTAATAACATCACAAACTTTAACATCGTTGAGGTACAGAACGGCACTAAAGCCATCCATTTGCCGGCCTTTAAACTGTTTGACCTTCTTTAATTCTTTTTTCATACTATAAATGTTTTACAATAAATACCATAATCACCCATAAAACCCCAACGATCAAGGTTGAGGTAGTTAATTGATCAACCCGCGCGGAGGTTATCAATCTGTATAGCTTATCAATCACGATCACTTAACATTTGATTTGCTGCAATAGAATCATACTTCATTAACATATCACCGGCTTTGCCGTTTCTGTAAGCGTTACGCATCGCGCGTTCTGTTGTGTGATCTCCCCTGTTCTTGTTTGTCAGGTAAATAAAGTTTTCGATGAAACTTTCCTCACTGTAAGAATCCTCAAGCATACTGTTGAGGATTCTTGATTTCTGCTTGTTGGTCATTTCGATTCAACTTCTAAATAGATTTGATACTTTGTAACCCACTGTTGAGAAAGTTTCACGGCTGCACTGTATGTAAGCCCTTCCTCAACTATTTCCCTTCTGCCGTCGTTATTCATGTAATAACAAAACCAATTTTTATTCATGGCTGTTTGTGTTTATCATTCCACGAAATACCAACTCTTGCACCGTCACTGAATTGGGCTGACGTAATATCCTATGCTTTTCAAGAATTACATCGCATTGCATTGAACAAACCCGCTGGTGCCATGCCGAGCTTTGTACTGTAACCTTTCGGCTTTGGTAGATTCGGGCAAGCCTTAAAATTTGCCTGTTTAAAATGTTGAGGTAAGCAAGTTTCTGTTCCTCCTTGTTTTTTAGCGTAACCTTACGTTTGAGAGTTACTTTCTTTTTTAAATTTATCATTGTAGTTTAGTTTGTGACCATTGCTGGCCGGATTAATACTTTGTTTAAAAAATTTGGTCTCGGTTCAGCTTACAAGGCTTTAGCACTTCTTTTCAGTACTATTAACCGAGAGAGTAAATCAATCTTTTTTCAGGTAACATTTATATGTTTTGCCGGTCTTCTTCGATTTGCGGAGGTAATAAACTCCACCCTTTGCACCCTGATAATATTTTACAGTGTCTATTACTTGAATTACTTTATCCGGCTGCTTGGGCTGCGTTATTTTGATTTGTACGACCTTACCTGCCGAATCAACTTTAAAACTGTCCTGTGCGCTTAAAATAAGTGAAAGGAACATGAACGAAAATAGGAAAATAGTTTTCATGGCTTTAAACTTTTAGTTTGTTGTCTGCCATCAGATTAAAATTCTCAATGGTAGAATCAACGCTATCAACCTGAATCCTTTTGTAAACAAATCCATATTCGATTTTAAAGGTGAATATCAGCCCACCTTTTCTTATCTCCCCTTCTGTTCTGTCACGCCAATACCTTACCGGCTCGTTTTTGATGGATGCGTAAAACCGATCTATTTCGGTTTGTCTCTCGTTGTTCTGTCTCTCGCACTCGGTGTAAACCAAGTTGAGATAATCAATCCAAGCCTGAATTTTTTTTGTTGTTGGCTTGTAAATGGCGTTTGGTGCCTTGAACGTGTTTTTAATCGTGTGTTCTGCAGAATGGCGGAGGTTTTTAAACTCCTTCCTGTAAAACAGGTAAATTTCATTTTTGTAGATTGATCCCATCTGCTTGATGATGATTTTAACCGGTTCCACCTGCAAAATTATTTCCGAATCAGTGAAGGATAAATATTGCCCTTCGCCTTCTGTATTGATTTCAACATCAAGAACAGGATAAAATTCTTTAATCTGATTTACAAAGGCTTCCACAGCCTTTATACTTTTGTTGTGGCATTCGTTTGAAAACTCAATACTCAACGCTTCCTTAAGTGTTAATTTGCTTTTTGACATACTCTAAAAATTTAGTTTGTTTACAGTCAGTTATGAAGACTGACCGGCTCACAATTTAACGGACTGGCCACCGCTTAAAATACATTACCATTATCAGCAAAACTATAGTACTTATCATCAATGCCTAAGATTACATGATCAAGCACGGGAATATCTAAAAGCACCCCCGCAGCCTTCATTTTTTCAGTTAGTTTAACATCGGAAACCGACGGGATCAAATTCCCTGATGGGTGATTGTGCGCCAAAATAAGGGCTGCAGCGTTACATTTTAGGGCTGCCTGAAAAATCATTTTGGGGTCAGCTATCGTTCCAGTCGTTCCCCCTTCTGATACTCTATAAACCCCTAAAACCTTGTTTGCCCTGTCTAACATCAAGGAATAAAAGCTCTCGTGATGCTCGAGCGTATCTGTCCATATGCGCCTAAAAATATCCGCACAATCGTTTGAGTTATCGAGTTTTGGCCGGTCTGCTGGTCTTACTTTGTTCTTGTAAGAAATTTCTACTTCCGCAATATTCGCGGTAAATAGATCAATTTGAAATGTTTGCATGATTAAAAATATTTAGTTAGTTTACACCTTTGCGGCCCTCACTATTGAGCGGAGCCGAATAAATCCGGCTCCGCTTTGCTGACTTGTAACAGCTAAATAATTTTTATAAACATTTCTTTATCTCTGTCGCTTAATGTTGTGTAATTGCCGACGCAAAGGAAAATTAAAAACTCTTTCCTTTGTTCTTGTTGCATCTCTTTAAATTGCTCTCGGGCTTGTTCCCTGTTCCCATTTATTACGCTCTCAACGATTACCCAGAAATAGCCGCCAATTGTTTCAACTTCGTAAGACTTTAAAAGCCTTTGTAGTTTTGTTCTTTTCATGCTGTTGCCTCCTTTAATACCCTGCGGTTAATTACCCTGATTAGTGCCGGTGAATTGTCGCGGTATGCTTTTAAATTCTCTTTAAACAGCTTCCGCGCTTCCACTGTATTGACTTCCTCAAAATCCACATCATCCCAGCCGTTACCCCAATTTTCTTGTATCACCTTATAGTAGGTGAATTTGTTTTGTTTTGGCATTGTGTTACCTCCTGTTAGTTTAGTTAAAATTAAATTGTAATACGATGGAGAATCGAACTCCCTAAACCAGCTAATTAAAGCTAATTTACTGCCCCGCATGTCGTATTATTTTCTGTGCCCGCTTTATCTATTGCGCTCTCTGTGTGTTATGATTCAGGATGCTAACGTTACCCCTACTAAGCTATAACACCTCCCAAAGCCTTTCTAAAACTCGGTTTCTTTACAGACATTCAATGAACTAAACAACGATGCAAAGATATATTGTAATAATGCTACAAACTGTTAATGAACTTTAATGAATGTTAAAGAACGTTAAGATTGATATAGATGATTGGTTAACACTGATTAAGTAATATTGCTACCAGGGTGCAATAAATTGATCAGTATTTTAACCAGTGGAGGGAAGAAAAGCGATATGAATTTATAAACATATCGGTAAGATCATTTATGAACTCGATTACTTAAATGGGATCACATTCCAATAAATAGAATGAAGTCATATTAACGGACATAATTCCCAGAATGGGAATGGTTAACGGTCCCGATGTTTTTTAGTGGTTTTTGGTGCAATACGGCAAAATACGTTAACTATCTGATTATCAGGCAGTTAGATGTGATCAAACTCCCAGATTTACAATAATAAATCATAAAACATTGATATTCAGGAAATTAACAGTCTGCTTTGGACTAAGTGAAATTGCTGGCTGTGTGATCGCCTATTAATGGAGGGGGTGGCATCCGCAAAAAACGTTTCGGGTGGCGTGCCAGGCCCCCGTCATTATATCTATTAAGTCAATGTTCTTGTCCAGAAATATTTTTTTGAGATAAAAAATGAAACCATTGATTTTAGTGGGCTTAGTCAACTTTCTCCACGGGACGGAGACAACTATTTCTGGTAAAATGTCGCGCTACTTACCATCACTTTCCGGAATATTGTTTTTTTTAAGGTTCGCAATGTACTCCTGGTAGCTTAACCCAGGAAGTTCCCGCTCAACACAGTAATCCATCCACTCAAATATCTGATTTTTAGGTTGATTGGTGTTAACATCAAAAATGATGTTTTCTGTACTAAAGAAATACTGGTCGATAAAGCAAGCGATCCCGCCCTTTTCACCGGCAACCCAATACGAAAACACGTATTCATGCTTCTGGGAGAAATAAAACACGTACTCTTTACAGATTGCGTAGTATCTTTTTTTGAGGTCTTTGATTATTGAAAGTGCCATTATGGAAGCGTTATTGTTGGTGGGTAAAATTTGGGTTCTTCATTATCGTTTTTAGTGAACTCTAAGCGACTTAATATTTGTCTGGATAGTTCTGTGGCAATTTCATGTTTTAATCGCTCCTGTCCAAAGTAATTATCATCTGTGATGATTTTCTGCACTACCGAAGCTACATCAAAGTTATCGAACTGATGCTTCACCAAGGCTTCTGCCTGTCTTTCTACCGCATCTTCTATCCACTGCTTAATATCGTATTTGGTGATACCAAGCTCGTTGTGCATGTAGTTCTTGAACATTTTCCATTTATCGTCCATCTTATTTTACTTTTAAGCCAAAAACTATAATAACGAATTTCTTATGTTAGAAAAAGGCTGCCGGGTGCATTACTTCCGGCTCCGAGTTTATCTTGTCAGGGTTCACTCCCTAAAATGCTTACCATCCTCTCTGTTTTGGTAATTATTTGGATCGCCTTTCTGGTTTTATTTCTGGTCGTAACCAATGGGAATCACCCAATTATTTTATTAATCTTGTCTGCATTGGAGCCAATCTGATTCAATTTGTCTTCCAGGGCATCAATAGCTACAAATAGCCCAGCAAGAATCCCATCGCCAATAGGCCTTGGTTTGGCTTCTATACCTACTTGGTTTGGCATTAATTTAACCAAAGCGTTGTTGGTAAGTTTTTCCACCTCCGCTGCCATGTTAACGCAGTTCATTAATTTGCTAAACGCAAGATTTAATGTCATTACTTCTTCGTCCATAATCTAAATATTAAATTTTTACTAAAAATTAAAACCCTTATGAATAAAGGAAAAAATGCTATTCCTCTATGGGGAAAACAAAACTATTTTCACCATCCAAGAGATTTAGATATTTCCGGCGTAAACCCTCCAAAATGACCGAACAACCTATCATTGTAAGCCTTTCCTGTTGGTAGGTCGGAATGGAAGTAAATAGGATCACCCCCAAACCTCCACAGCTTACACATAGTATAGTGATCCATGGATTCTATTTCCTTTAATGCCTTTTGCACTTCTTCTTCTGTGTACTCTTTCATGGTTCAATTCTTACATAAAATTGTTTAAAAGGGCTTTCGTCACCATCTGGTTTATGAGTAAAGATATTTACAATAGTACTTTCGTTAATCTTCCCGGTCTCCGGGTCAATGTCGAAATAGTGCATGTCATCATCTTTTGCCATTCCAAATAATAAATCTCTCATGGAATAATGATGCCAGTTTTCTATGCCATTTTCTTTAGCAAGCCTACACCTTGTTATGTGATGCGTTGCCGGTGGAAGGTGTATGTTTCCAACGATATTTCCATCAATATCGTAATAGGTTATGGTGTCCTGTGTTTGTACTGAATCTTTAAACCTAAAGTAGTCTCCGTCTTCACCAAATGCGGTTAACACCCCCAAGCAATTTTCGTATGTAACTTTATTCATCTTACTAAAATTTAACCAGGAACTCAACCCACTTAACCAGGAACTCAATAATCCCACCGATAACAACAAGCATCGCAACCAAGATCAAATCGAACCGGTACTCCCACAAGAACTTTCTCATTTTATCCTCCCGTGTACTTTAAGTAGTGAATGTTTAACTGCAAGATAATTGTAATGTGTGATATCAGAATCGTGAACGGCGTCAATACACGCCTCCACAGTAAGTCTGCAAGCGTTTTCCATTGCCCGTAAAGTTAACTCATTTTCAGTTAAATCTTCGTTAGCTTTACCGGCCTGTCTTTTCGTGTTCACCAGAATCTTTTCCAGGATTATCTCTTTCATTTCCGAATATTTCTTTTGTTAATTCACTCAATTCATCATTAAGATCAAGTCTCTCGAATGTTAACCTGTACCGTGATCCATCAAGCGTACTCACTGCAGTTAGTTCGAGCTTGGGGTTTACATATCCCATCGAGTTACATTCGCTCATTAAAAAAATAAGCGCCCCTGACATTATCTCAACGTTCTTGTTATCCATTTGCGATAATCCTCATGCTAAATTCTGCCAACTTAATGATTGCAGTATCAGGCATAATGATAACGGCATGACTGGAAGTAGAACCATGTTTCAGCTCATAGGCAGTTCCATTGAAAACCACATAAATACCAGAGCCAAGATAAGCGCTGTTAGTATCGTCAATTTTAAAGCTTGATTCTGGTACCTGTTTAACATCATCTATTGTAGCCGCCACCCGGGCCTTTTCTTCTGCCAGGTCTTTCTTTACCTTTTCGGCTATTTCTTTTTTCTCCAAACGAAGCCTTTCGTTTTCAGCCCGTAACTTTGCGTAATTTTCGGCCTCAATACGTGCCTGTTCAGCTTTTACTCTTTCTGCCTCCACCCGGGCAATTTCTTCCAAGCGTAACCTTTCAAGTCTCTCCTCCTCCGCGATCCTATCGGCCTCTGCCTTTTCGGCCATGGACACCTCGATACCTTCTTTCATGGTGATATACTCCTCCTCCGATAAAGAGGCGTAATCAATCCCATGAGGTGCGAATGACCCGTACTGCACCATTTCAGCATTTCTTTCCTCACGCAGCTTAATTTTAAGCGCAGCGGCCTCTATTTCTGCGAACTTCTCCTGGGCGAACAGTTGTTCCTCCAATGGGGTGATCGTCTCCTCAATGAAGTTGTACGCATCCTGCACTGCTTTGTTGTACTTCAAGGCTTCTGCTTTAAGTTCTGTGGTACGTTTTTTTGCTGCTACCCGGATATCTTTGAGGGCAAGCCTGGTTGTTCTGGCGAGCTTCATTTCCTTTTTCTGGGAGGAGCTTGTTACCACTATTGATTCAACCACTGATTTCCATGTATCTGCTTGTTTGAGAAACACGTCAAATGAGGACTGAATTACTACTCCGGACTGGTCGTTGACGCCGGAATCTTTGATTACTACTGCTAATGATTTTTCCATAATTTAGATAGTTGTTATGATCCAATAAAATTCATCTTTAATTTGTTCTACGTTGATTTCTTGTACAGTAAGACTGATACGTGATGCTTGTCTGGGCATGTGAGTTGCCGGGATTTCTTTGCCAAGCTTCCTTGCGGGGATATACTTTTCCATTCCGGTAACAATTTTCGATCCACCGGCCATAAACCGAAAGTGTATCTGATCGGTAAGCTGGAAGTAGTTTTCGTATTTGAATGGCTCCCGGGCCCAAAGAATGTCGCCTTTTTTACCGTATGGGCATTTGATGGGGAATATCCAACCATTATCCAGCATCCATTCGTTGTTGATATAGGTAATTTCGGCAACACCCTCCGGCAATCCTTTTATCCGCCGGCGTAAAGTTTTTTTTCCGAGCAGAATTTCTTTTGTTTCATCGGCACCGCATAGTATTGGGATTTCTTTCATTTTACCTCCACGCTTTGTTCAAGTTCATCTTTGAAGATTATTACTTTGTATTTTACAAGCACCTCGTTGATGGCTATGTTTAACTCCTGCCAGTCATAGTTGTAGGCTTCGATGTTTTGATCAAGCGCCTTTTTGTGAAGTGATTTGATTTCATTCACCCTGCCAGACATGCTCCGGCGTTCTTCGTTGTCAAGTTTTCTTTTCATTACACTAAATATAAAAGTAATACCATCCGATAACTTTCCATTGGGTGTTTGATGTGCTGTTTGGCGGGAAGAATTTTGATAGCTTAAAGATAAATGTACCATGAATCTCTCCCCATGTCACCCGTGTTAATCCTCCCATTGTTGGGACTGTACCGGATTGTGTTCCGCACTCCCAATTTATTTTATAGACTCCTGCCTGGGTTGTTTGGACGAAAAGTCCTGGTGCGCCCTGGAAGTTCCCGTACACGAATTTCACGTAATCATTCTGGTATATTGTCTGGGCCTGTGACCATATTCCTGACATCAGGAACATGGTAAGAAATATTAACTTTTTCATAAGATTACCCCATCTTTTGTTGCGTAATTAACTGGTTTTGCTTTCATTTCATCAATAGAACAATATTCGTCTGACGCTTTTTTGTTTTGTGCTTCTAAAATTTGCGTGTAATACCCTATCGCAATTTTAGCACATTGTTTGCCCATTTCATAATCCATTCCTTCAATTGTACCAAATCTTTTAATAAGTTCTTTTGCTTTGATTTTCATTTGTCTATCTCCTTTTTATGGTTTTGATCAATTCTGTAACATTTGTAAAGATACCAACCAACAAAAATTACCAATCCAGCGAGTATCATTTTGCTGATCTTATTACTTGTTGTAAATCAAAAATTAACTTTTCCTTTTTGGCAAAGAATCCCCCAAATCCGCAATTGTTTTCCTTTTCGTATCTGGCTCTCTGGTCTTCGGTGCCGTGGTCGATAAGATGGTGTTCATGTGGGGTTACCAGAACTATGTTGTCCTCGTTCAATCGAAGGTGTTTGTTCCTGGCATCTTTTGTTGGGAACGGCAGTCTGATATGCCCGGCCTTTGGGATTACATGGGCGCAGCAGTTGTACCTTAAATAGCAGTTGAGGTAGGTAGAGAGATTCTGCCCACTTACAAAGCTCACCGGGGGTCTTTCGGATATGATTCTATCCATTACTTGTTTTTCTGATTCCATGTGATTGTATATAATTGTGTCCACCAACCTATTGTTATTTCTCTTGTGCCGTCGTCAGCAATAGAAATAATTAATAGTGGAATTATTATCCATGCTCTTCTTGGTTTCATAATTTTACCTCCAATTCTTTTCCGGTTAATGCGAAAAATAAATTCTGTAATTGATGCACGTATTGAATAATTGGAACTGATGCCCTTAATACAAATCCCCGTTTCCTTGTATGAATTACAATTCCTTTTTTTTACCAGTCATACATAAACCTTTTAAACCCAAGCCTCACCA
The DNA here is from genome assembly GCA_903944895.1 of uncultured Bacteroidota bacterium. Taxonomy (GTDB): domain Bacteria; phylum Bacteroidota; class Bacteroidia; order Bacteroidales; family 4484-276; genus CAJATL01. The sequence continues at coordinate 44,730 of CAJATL010000226.1, read as the reverse complement.
ACCATTCTTCGGTTAATAGAATTGATTCTAAATAAACCTCACCTTCAATCATCTCTGATTGTTGTTGATCCTTTATCAATGCCCCATTTACTGTTTTAATGACACCCCTCAATGTGGCAAAATTCCCAATCCTCAATTCGTTACTTTTCATGCCTGTAAAAAATTAAAGCTGCCGGTAACGCCTGAACGCAAAGGTGTGTTGCAAACGACATCGAGTTTTGGCGTTTGGACCGGACAGCTTAAAGTATTTTTATTTTGCGCGTTCATTTATCTATCGTTTGCGTTGCAAATATAGCAATAATATTCTTACTTTTGCAAGAACTTTAAAAATAAATTTATGATTGGAATAAATCCGTACAACATCAAGATTCCGTATGACAAGGTTTTGCTTAAGATGAAACCGGTCAACGACAAGATTGTTTTTAGTAATGGCGGGGAACTGCTGATAGACACCACTTTTAACTCCGCTGACCATGCCAACGTAATCGCAGAAGTAATCCAAATCCCACAGAAATTTTCTACACCAACCGAATCCACTGCTCAAAAAGGAATTGAGTGGAAGCCTACCTGTGATGTAAAGCCCGGGGATAAGGTTATTATCGATTACCATGAGTGCATGATTAACTTTGGTACTAAAGTGAACAGGTTCATCGGGCATCCGGTGGAGATGTTTTTGGAATGGGAAGGTGAATATTTTGTGTTTATCAACTACCATAGCATGTATGCTAAGATTGATGGAGATGATCTGGTTCCGCTCAATGGGTATGTGATTTTTGAAGGGGTGAGTAATAAAATGACCTTTGGCGAATATACCAAGGAAACTTTCGATCCAGGCCAAGGTGTTATAAAGTATGTTGGGAACTGTAATGTTGAGTACATTAAAACACGTAACTTTAAGGGTCAAGGCTGGCTGTTTGATGTTGATGGGATGGCACCAGGGGAAAAGTGTTATTTCAGAAAAAGGGCTGGTGGGATGCACCGTAAGCTCGAATATGATAGCCATGCTACACACAACAAGAATTTGTATGTCATACAACGTCGTTACATTTTAGCACAAGAAGAATATGTCGTCTAATCAAAACGCAAGGATTATTTCTGACCTTAAATACATGCTCGAGTTAATGGAGACCGGAAAGCACCAGATCAGAAGTCCACAGGCTGAAAATCTTATTTTGCGGGATTTGTATTTCGCAACCAAGAGAATAAAAGGTGAGTTTGGAATAATGGGGGGGAAGAAAAAATGAACATTCTAATCAGAACATCAAACAGAAGGAACTACTTCAAGAGGTGTATCGAATCAATAACCGGTGATCCGAATCTTATCATCTCGGTTGATAACGATGAATCTGCACACTACGCCAATACCATCTGTAAAAACAGTGGATTCAGGTACACTATAGTATGTGTTGATTACCCCAAGTTAACCATGGGGTTTTATAATCTATACCTCAACGACCTTATGGCTCAAAGCAATGACTGGTCCATGATACTTGATGATGATGATATGCTTGTTGATGGTGCTGTGGAGGAAATTGATGAATTGGAGAAGTCCGAAGACTGTGTGTACATATTCAGGATAAGGTACATGGGACAAAGGCTTCCTACTGTAAAGACGTGGGGAAAAACGCCATTTACTCGGGGTGATATCGGGATGCCGAATTTTGTCTTTCATCCAAAGCACACTGAACTGAAATTTGAAGCTGAAAAAGCCGGTGATTTCTTTTTCATTAACAAGCTGATCAAAGAAAAGACACCGGTGTTTGTGGATAAAATAATCGCCAACGTCTTACAGACAAACCTTGGAAACCCGGTTGATCTTATCGACCTTCCGAAAATTCATTACTTTACTCCGTATGCTTATGATAAGAATATCGGCAAAGTTTACAATGAATGTTTTAAAGATATTCCAGACCATGACTATGTGTGCATTATGGATGGTGATACTATGTTTCTCAATAATGACTTCGGCCACCAGATCGCCAAAACAATAAAGAAAAGACCCGGAGGAGCGATTTACACATGCCTTACCAATAGGATCGGAAACCCGGAGCAGCAGTGGCGGGTTAAGATCAGCAGTAACCCATACATTGACTACCATAAAAAGATTGCTGACAACCTCAAAAAGACCAGGGAACTGGACGTATTGGCAGCGAAAAAAAGAACGAGCATGCTTGTTTCTGTTATCTCTAAGAAGGTGTGGAATGACATTAAATTCAGGGATGGTATGATTGGGGTGGATTGGGATTTCTCCCAGAGGGTTCTTAATGCTGGCCACAAGATTTACATCATGCAAGGTTTGTATGTTTTTCACCTTTATCGGTTTGGTCAGAATATAAGAAACACCAGGCACCTCATTTAATATGGACTACAAAAGTTTTGGGTTTAATGATTTCGATTTTGGGAAGATGTTCTTTCCGATCCACAAGTTTCCGGATGAAGCTGACCTTATGCTTGAATTTCCTATCCTGAAAAAACATAGTGAGTTCCAGGCTTATGTTGAGGTGCCTTTCAATAAAATGATTAGGTACATTGTTTTGGCCTTCGACCTCCACTCCCCACTTAGGTCTGCATACAAAGACATCAATGAACAAAGACACAAAGCTGCTATTATCGCCGGGTTTGGACTTAATAAGTACAACAAGTTCGAGTTGCCGGTGGAGAATATGGTGCTTTGTGGTGTGCCGGAAATAAACAGGATGATCATCAGGTATGTCTCTATGATCAGTAACGAGGACTTCTCTACATACATCACTTTTACGGAAGCGCTCCGCAAGCAACAGGAAAGATTGTTCGCTGGCGACGATGAAAACGAGAAAAGTAGAGAGCTTATCGCCAATATCAACAAACTGAAACAAGAGGTAAAAGACCTTAAGGAAGACTTGCTGGGTACCAAGGATGATGATAAGCTAAACAGGGCGTTGTATGATTTTGTGGAGAGCTATGTCTTGGGGATAACGCCAGAGGAAGTAGCTATACTTTACTCATTTAATATTGAGGAGCCGGTCATAAAGAAAACTAAGCATGGCTCATAAATATCAAAAAGCAGATGAATTTATAGTTTTCAATGAAGGTGACCCGGTTCTTACCCCGATCACTTATTACCTTCCTAAACCTCCACCGGAAAAAGAAATTGATGGTTACGGAGAAGACCCGAAAAAACAGATGTGGAAACCTCCACAGATGCCCATCAGGTTATTGAAACTTCAAAAGTCCTCGGAGACCTTACAGGATATTTACAACAAGCTCAAAAAAAACTCCAAGGAATATGCCCCGGAGATTGCCTGGATAAAACTTCAATGGGAACGCCGGCTTAATGGTTACTGGTTTTTCGTGAACGGCAAGGCCACTTACATGGATGGGTGGCATTATTTCTATTGCGGGTTCTGGCATTTGGATTCCGGACTTCCACAATATCGTTACCGGGATTACCTGTTTTTTCACTTTGCGAGATTTTGTTTTCTGGACACCAAGCTACCAGATGGCACCGACCTTGGCCGGAGGTTGTGTTATGGGTTTAACTATCCAAAACATAGAAGGGAAGGTGCTACATACAAAGCAGAATCTATTCTCTATGAAATTGTTTCCAGAACATTTAACGTCCATGGTGGTATTCAGTCCATGGATGGTCCGTCAGCCAAGAAAGCATATCTGGAAAAGTGCCGTGATCCCTGGAAGAAATTACCATTCTTCTTTAAACCGAATTTCACCGGCACCACAGCCCAGGTATCGGGAATGAACTTCGATGCGCCTACCGTGAACATCGGGGGTAAGGGTGGGGTTGCCAATGTGGAAACCGGCCTTCAATCTAAAATCACTTTTGCCGATTCTGCTAACAGGGGTTGGTATGATGGTGATAAACTTATCTTCTATCACGATGACGAGACCGGGAAGACAAAAGAGGAAGATGTGTATGCCAGGCACATGGTTGTAAAGAAAGCTTTATCTCAAGCTAATGGTAGAATTATCCACGGACTGACAATAAAGACCTCCACGGTTGGGGAAATGACTAACCAGGGCGGAAAGAATTTTTACAATCTTTGTAGGGCTTCGATGTACAAAGAGAGAAACGCCAACGGCGAAACCGTAACCGGGCTGTACAACCTGTTTATTCCTTCATACGTTTGTCTGGATGGGTTTATTGATATTTTCGGTAATGCTATTGTTGATGATCCGGTACAAGAGGATTACTGGCGTATTCCTATGCTTACCTATGACGCAACCGGAAAGGTCATAGGAGCAAAACGTTACCTGGAAAATGTGAAGGCTGCTTATCTTGATGAAGACAGCGTTGATGCCCGGAAGAATTTTGACGAGGAGGTGCGTCTGGCTCCAATGAGCTTCGATGAATGTTTTATTTCTTCTGGCTCCGGATCGGGTCTTCCTATTCACAAAATTATGATGCAGATCAAGAAGCTGCAGTTTATGACTGATGAAGAAATTGGCGTACAGCAGGGAAATTTCAGATGGAGGGGGAAAGTTAAGGATGGTACCGTTGAGTTTGTCAAGAACAAAGATGGTAGATTCAGGACTTCATTACTACTGCCGGCAGATGAATCGAACAGGAAGTACAGCGTTTCTATCTGGGACACTACCAAAATGGTTAAGACCTACAAGCCTAAAGATGGAAATCGCTTTACTGCCAGCGCTGACCCATATTCGTTTTTAAAGACCAACGAAACCAGAAAGTCATACGGTGGAGGTAATGTGTTCTTTAACCGTGATACCTCCATTGATGATGATGATACGCCATTGGAGGACTGGCAGACTTACCGTAATGTTTGCACCTACCTGTTCAGGCCGCATGACCCGGATGATTACGCGGAAGATATGTTAATGATGTGTGTGTACTATGGCGCTATGATGTTTCCGGAAATTAACGTTCCTTTGATCTGGTCGCACTTTAGGAAAAGAGGGTACTTAGGATATTTGAAGTACGGCCGGAAGCCAGACGGCAAACAAAATCTTACACCAGGTTTCTATACCCGGGGTCCGGTGCAACAGGATATTTTCTATGCCCATGAAAAATATTTATCCGATCACTGGTTCCGGGAGAAGCATATCGAAATCTTACAGCAAGCCAAAACCATTAAGGGTGTTGATGAGCTTACTGACTTTGACTTGTTTGTAGCGGTTGGAGGGTCGTACCTGGGAAGTAAAGACGTTGTTATGGATCGGACTAATCCGGATAAAAAGAAAACTGTTTCAATGAATGATTTTTTTTCAAGGAAAAATATTAGATAATTTGTTATCTTTGTTGCGCTTTTACTTCCATATCACACATTTAGTTTAGTTGGCCGGAGATACCTGAAAAATATTTCCGGTTTTTTTATTTTTTTCTTGCTTTTTGAAAAATTCTGACTATCTTTGTTGCTCGTAAAATTTGTCTTTTTTTAGGGTTTAAGAGTTTAGTTAGCCTCGGTTACGGTAACTCTCCGGGGCTTTTTTTAGGAAACAATTGTTGGTTTTGACGGCCCAACATTAAAATACAGAATATGACATGCTTGGTTAAAAATATTGAAAATAGTTCTTCATTGGATCGGCTCGTCACCGGTTATTTAAACAATGGCGCTAAGCATCTCATACAAAGCTCAATCACACCTGTGGTTGGGCTTTTTTATTTTTAACGCCATGCAAGTAAGGGAATCAATAAAAGTAGATGTAAATGAAGCTGTTAAAAGCAACGAGTTTGCTTTTTACTACTTTCTTAGGTCTAAATACCTGTACCCTATCATACTTGATTACACGCCAGAAAAGGTTGCTGTTTTAACCGGATTTTCAGTTAACACAGTACGAAAATATGTAGGGCATCTGGTAAAAATAAAATACCTGATCCGGGACGGTAAAAATTTAAAATTTAAAAAACAAGAATTTAATGTTGGTGAATATGAAAAGTTAGATATTCGCCCATGGACTTCATTTGGTGCGTTCATGCGAAGGGTTTATACTAAGCTGATCGAATGTAATCAAAAAAAACAGGGTTGGTGCAGAAGCATAAAAAGCTATTATCATCGCAAGCAGAAATTAGTAAAAGGATTTGACCCAAAAAAGTACAAGAAATTCAATAAGTACTTTAGGGTAGGTGAGAAGTATTGTGAGAATGTGCTATTATCAACCAGGAGTTTGGCTAAAGTTTTTAGGTGTTCACAATCAAAAGCAAGAAACATTTTAAAAAGTTTGGTAAAAAACGGATACATTAAAGTAAAAGAGATAATTGAAAAGTCTGAAATGAGTGTAGCTGAATTTAAGGCAATTTCTAATTATAAAAAGTTAGACGGCTATTTCTTTGTCTTTAATGGGTTGGTTTACCAGCACAAAGGGATTACCATTAAGAGAGTTAGATGGTACTAATAGTTTGAGTTAAATTTGATATTTGGCAAAAACATTAAAAGAATGACTGATAAAGTATTTAAAATACTTCAATCAAGGTGTGTAGAGCTAAATTACCATGATTATCTATTATCTGACTACTGGAAGGAAATTAGGAAGGTTGTGCTATCAAGAGATGGTAATAATTGCGTTATGTGTGGGAGTAAGGATAGCCTTCATGTTCATCATATTACATACGAACATTACAAAAATGAACACAACAACCTAAGCGATCTTATTACTTTGTGTAAAAATTGCCATGTAAAAGTTCATGGGGCTTTTAAAATGAAACGTTCTGATTTTGATTTTTATAAAAAAAAGAAGAAGCAGAAAAAGAAAAAAAAGAAAAAGTTTAAAACAATCAAGCCGGTAAAGGAAGTGATTATTCCAAAATCTGGTATGCTTGGAGTTGAGACAAATTTTATTAAATCGTAAAACTAAACTATAAAATGGAAAGCATAAAAATTAAAGTCGAATCAAGTCAAATTTTTGATCGGTTCAAAAATGGCCGCGAAAGGTATTACAAGTCTCCACTTTTTCATAGTGTCATTAAAATGCTTGAACGTGGTGATGATCCTTACAATATCATTGATAAATTGTGTCAAATGCACGATGATTTGATGGTGGAACTTGGCGTTCAGGTTGAAAGCATTACCCCGAAAATTAAAGTTGATTTAAAGGATTGGTGTAAGGGCTGTGTCCGGGATATCCCAAATTTGTCGATGAATGACACTTGTATTGATGGCGTATGGGCTTCTCCGTATGAACAAAAGATTTTTGCCGCAAAATGCCCGGAAGGTTCCTGTAAGCACGATGGTAGCGGTAAGTAATTTTACAAGGACGATGAATCTGGGTTTTTTTCAGAATCAGAAAAGGCTGAAAATAAATTTCTTAATGGGGGTGATTAAGCTGTTCTTTAAATAAAAAAACAAGTTATTATGTTTTACAGTAAATTTGCCCCAAACTGTAAATAAGGAATGGCTGACATTAGCAATAACTATAAAAGAGGGTTTTTTGAAAGGCCATCAGATGATGTTGACCCGGATTACAAGCAAAATTCCTCTCAATGGAGTAAATCATTCGTAGAACACATTTATTCAAATTATTGTAAGGGTAATTGCGCGATAACACCAGATGATGTTGCCAGGTTTGCTATTAACCTTTCTTATGCCCGGGGTCGCCAGGACACCAATCTGTACAAAGACCTTATCCTTGATGAATTTCAGTCAGACACAACCTCACCACAATATCAAGATGGAGGTGACACCAAAAACCCACCAAAAAATAAATCTTCCAGAGATGGATTTGTAAACATTAACTTCCACGATACCATGTCCCCGATGCCTAAATATATGAACACCATAATTGGTATCATGGAAGGGCAGGAACACATGGTTAATATCAATGCTATTGACGAAAAATCCGGAGACCTACGTGAAGACATAAAATTCAAAAGATTCGCACAGGGGGCGCTAAAATCAAAACTCGATGCCTTTATGAAGGCCATGGAGATAGAGACCGGCGAAGATCAGGTGATTTATCCGGCAAGCGTTGATGAATTAGGAATGTTCGAGCAGATGGGTGAGTTTAAACTTACTTATGAGATCGGGCTTCAAAGAGCATTGGAGCATACACTAAAAGCCTCCAACGACAAAAAAATTAAACGGGCCATCATTAAGGATATTCTTACCTATGGAATTACCGCCACAATGGACACCTTTGATTATGCGCTGGGGGAAGTAAGAACAAGGCACCTTGACGTAAACAACCTGATTATCGAAAGCTCGCGTGAAGAAGATTTTAGTGACGTGAGTTATTGGGGTATTATCGAATACATTACCGTTGCTGACCTTAAGCATGAAACAGAAATGACAGATGATGATCTGTATGGACTGGCCGGTAATTATGTGGGTGTTTACGGCAATCGCTCGAGTTACGATAAGACTGTTGATGAACTTGGTTTTTATGATTTTTACAAATGCCGGATTCCGGTTCTTGTGGCTTACTGGTTAAGCAATGACAGCAAGTACTTCACTACAAGAAAACTCGATGATGGCATGGAGGAGGAGTTCCCGGAGCCATACAGAAAAAGAAGTAATGGTACATCAAGAAAACCCCGGGTTTTTAATAACGACAAGAAGCTAACCACCAAGGAGACTACCCAAGTTCTTTATGGTGCCAAGTGGATTTTGGGTTCAGATGTCATTTATGACTTTGGAAGGACCCATGATGTAGCTTTCGATTATTCCGGAAGAAAACCGGTTACCCCTATTCAGGTTTACAAGATCGACGAGAAGCCACCAGTGGAAAACTGTAAGCCAATGCTTGATCAGATTGCTCTTACATTTTACCGGCTGCAGAATGGTATCGCCAACTCACCCCCTCCTGGTCTGGCTATTGAATATGGGTCGTTGATGGGTATGACCATGGAGGACGATGAAAAGTGGAAGCCGATGGACAGCTTAAGGCTGTACTCTCAAAAAGGACATATCATCTGGAACGCTACCCCGGAAGGTGTAGAATTTCCCCCTACTAATCACAAGCCAATTGAGCAATTAAAAGGAGGACTTGGTACCGTTGTCAACGATGCTGCCATGAGTTTCGAGTTAGCATATCAGCAGTTAATGGAGATCACTGGAATAGACCGGTTAAGCTCAAACTCACAATCTCCTTCCGGTGAGCAGGGAAAATTTGTTACTCAAGTAGCCGTATCTGCCACAAATAATACTCTAAGAAGTGTGTATGCCGGGTATCTTTCTATGAAAGAACAGATGGCAAAATCAATTACTTTAAGGGTACAGGCCGCTGTTTTGTCTTATGATGATACACCATATAAAAGAATCATCGGGGATGCTGCCGTAATCGCATTGAAGTCGGCTGGCTTTGACCCACCTATTGCTTTCGGAATACATATGGTCGCCGCTCCGGATGATGCCCTTAAATCAGAAATAAGGAACGCTGCTATGAACGCATTGGCTGGCGGCAAGAATGGTGTTCCAGCACTTATGTACAGTGAGTATCTTTATCTTATCGAACAATTAATTAATACCTTTGCAGGGATAAGTTATGCGAGGATTTACATTGCAAAAAAAGAAGTTGAGGCGGATCAGGCGGCTAAACAAAGCGCGGCAGCCACCCAACAACAAATGAGCGATAATACTATTCAGCAAAACAAATTAAAGGCACAAGATGAAATACAAAAGCGAGAAGATGAAACCCAAAAAGAACTTGCAATCATCGAGGCACAAAAACAAGCAGACCTCGAAAAAATGCAAAGAAAGTTCGAGTACGATTACAGATTAAAAGAATTAGATAAGCAGAACGAGAATAAATTAGTAACTTCAAATTAGTACATTATGGCAGAAAAAGAAGAAGGTGGTATTACAGACACCTCATTAATCGAAGAAATGATGGCACAGGATGGATCGCAGTTTATGGATCATGCGGCAGCACCTCCTCCGGCGCAACATCCAGAGGAATTAAAAGTAAGTGGACCGGCTGTAGGTAAACAAAAACCAGACCCGGAAGTTGATTTTTTGAAAACACACTTTCCGGATGCAACGTCTTGGGATGAAGTTAAACAATCCAGGACTAAGTACAAAGAGGTATCAGAAGAACACACTAAAATCAAGACCGAATACGAGCAAACAAAGGCAGACCTCGAAAAGATGCAGAGAGCCATGAAAGGGCTTGAATCCGGTGTTGACCCAAAATATGTAAGGCTACAAAAATTGGAAAAGGATAATCCAGTTGCAGCCGATGTTTACCGGGAATTTATTTCCAGTAAAATGTCAGCCCAGAAAAAAATTGAAGCTGCATTAAAACTCGAAGAGCCATTCCTGGCAGAAAACGAAAGGATGTTGAGCATCGAAATGGAGGATAAGTACCCCATTTTCTTTGACAATGACCTCGAAGAAGGCACCCCGGAATACGAAAGGGAGACCCTGAAAATGAAAAGAGCGGAAGCTGCCGCCGAAAGAAAACTGAATGAATACTTTTCAAAAGTAGAAATTCCGGCAATCGAATCGGCAGAGCAGAAAAAAGAACGAATTGAAAAAGTATTTAACACATGGAAAGGGTTTGATTTTAAAACCTCCGATCTTACAGTAGTGAATGTTTCGCTACCCGGGAAAGAAGGTTCATCAGAACATTTCATGGATATAGAAATACCGGCACAGGAGAAGGACGTGTATTTGAAGGCGGCACTTCATTACATACTTGACAATGGTTTGCAGAACGAGCCAAAAAACGTTAGTACATTGAAAAAATATGTCAACGCATTATGGATCGGGAACAACCTTGAAAAGTATAACGCGGCCATTATCCAACAGAAATCAAAAATGTCTGACAAGGAACTGCGACAATTTATCCATAATCCGGGTAAATTCAACCAGGGGTCGGCTGGTGGGGGACAAGGTGTTAGTAACGCCGAAGACTTCATTGATTCATTGCCATCAGTACTCATGTAAATCAGCAAGCAGTCTTAAATAAATTTATTCATTAAATACGTTTAAGACAATGACAAACGAACAAAACGCTGCTAATGCGTTAGAATTTAAATCAGGTACTTACCCTCAAACTGGTATTTATACCAGTCAAATGGTATCTCTCATGGACGCCGTTGAGCCGTCCGTGTATGCAAAACTCATTTCCAGATATGGAAAACAGTTTGACAACCTTATGATGCTGTTCCGATCAATGGGCCGCGAGGAAGCCATTGCAAATGATGAACACACACAGTGGGAGGAAAACTGGATACACGATACGCTTACCGTAAAATCTACGGTTACACAGGCTGTTGCAAAAGCAGCCCTCGAAGTAGCTCTTGATGCAGATTACGTTTATGCCCGGGTTGGCGACATTATTACTTTGCCTGGCTACAAGGAAAGGCAAGTAATTGTTACCGCAAAAAATACCGGAACATACACAATTACAATTAAACCTGTTTCTGATTTTGCAATTGGAACAATTACAGCAGGTGATACTCTTATCATTACGAATGGGGCCTTCTCCGAAGGTAGTGACCAGCCGGAAGGCACTATTGTTGGGCAGACCCCCAGGTATTTCCAGGCACAGATTTTCAAAGAATCTACTGGACTTACCGGTACACAATTTGTTAACCAGAAATGGTTTAAAGTTATCGACGACGGAAGAAGTCTTCCTGGATGGTACACCACTGGTATTTCGAGAGCAGAATATCTTCTGGGTCTTAAAATAGACGGAGCGTTTAGCTATGGCGAACACAACCACGAAGATTTGATTGATCCTGTTACCGGTGAGCAAATTAAAACTACCAGGGGTATTGCGCCATGGATTCGTGATCTTGGCCTTAGTGTAGGTACCGAAGGTGGATTTGATTTGGACATGCTCGAAGAAGTTGCACTGTACATGAAACGTCAGGGTATTGATTCTGACATGGCTATGCTGTTATGTGGTAATATCTTTGCTAATCAGATTGACAATGAAGTTTATGACTTCGCTGCCGGCGCTGGTGGAGGTATTGACGGACTTACTAAAGTTGAAAGCACACTGTTTAAAGGAAATCGCGAGTTGTCGATGTCTTTGAATATTAAAACAATCACAAGGTCTGGTATCACAATCGCTGTACGTCCTCACGGTAACTGGTCGAATCCTAAAACTTATGGAGCCGCTGGTTATAATATGGAAAAAGGTGCTATGCTGTTCCCATTATCGACAATTAAAGATGCCAAGACACAGGTTCAAATTCCTAACATTGGTATTAAATATCGTGCAATGGGTGACTACTCACGAAGGTTTGAAACCTGGTCTCTTAAGGGAGCCGGTGGTGGACTTTATGTAAAGAGCGTTGACCGCGCTGACTTCTATTTGCGTACACACCAGATGTTGACTTTCTCGAAAGCAAATCAGGCGGTGTTATTTGATCCTAACTTAGCTTACGGTGGTGGAAGACTACCACAGAGTTAAGATGATTGAAGTAAAATAATTTAAGTGGAGGGTCCGCCCTCCACTTTTTCACAATTTAAAAATAAAAAAGTATATGTTAGAAGCAAATGATGTAAAGATTTCGTCCAATAGTCCGGACGTAAAAATTTTTGAGATTTACGACAAAGCAGTTCGTTTATTGAAAGAAAGATTTGGAAGGCATGTTGTACTTGACTTTCCAAAAGATAATTATCGTGTTGTTAAAACCGATAAAAACAAAAGCATTATTGAACACTCACAGGGGGTATTGTTTAAATCAGTAACCATCTACAACAACAACCAAAACCAATGGAATATCAGGTATTTCCGTAATGAAAAAATGCTTCGTACCGGACGTAAGGGGTATGAGCCAGCGTACATACACTTCGCTGATAAAATAGCCATAAGTCTTGACACCGATCCGGATTTTGCCTTTTTTATGATTTTCGTTTCGCCTTTGTGTGGAGCGATGAATGGGGAAATTGGCAAGCTGCAAAACGACAAAAGAGCAGGAACACCACAATTTGTCGTGTGGGATGAACAAGGAGATGCTCGTAAAGAAATTATTGATGCCAGTCTTGCTTCAAAAGCTGACGCTATGATTGTAAGCCAGGACATCGGATTACCCGCAAACAAAGTCATTGACATTTGTATTGCGTATGGCCTTATGGACCCGAAGGTTAAGGGAGACGAGTTTATTGCCCGTAAACTTTTACGAAACTATGTACTGCATAAAGAGCATGGTGAATATGATTACAAAAAGCTGCAAACATTCATTGATGATTGCGACGTGCCTCACGTAACCGAAGTAAAGGTTGTGGTAAAGAAAGCAATTGCTTTCAAGGTTGTTAAGGAAATTGGTTCTGGAAATGAAATGCAGTGGGCTATCGCATCTGATAATGGGGAGCCGGCAACAATGCTTTGTAGGATCAATAATTATTACGGTGCCGAAAAATCGTTGGAAGTATTCTTCAATCAAAACGAAAATCAATACAACGATGTCAAACAAATCATTTCAGACAGGGTAAACTCACCAGTTGATGTTACAGTACCCGTTGACGATGAATATGAATTTCTCGGTGATCCGGTAATTCGACGTAACAGAAAGAAATAAATAAAATTTGGGCTGCCGTTAATTTCGGCAGCCCTTCATAACTTTAAAATTATAATACCATGTCACTGCAAGGCCAAATTAAATTCAGGATAACACTCAATGAGATAACTGGGAAGTTGTTGTTTGAGGATATTTCGGATACGGTGTACGCCGGATATGCTTCGGTTATTGGAGCTATTTCTATTTCAAGGAATGGTGTGAGTGTTTACAAAAACCCGGGCTTTGACACAATCATATCCGAGCCAGACACTAATATTTTCGCGGCAATACCTGTTACCTTTCTCGAAAAAGAATACACAATTTTGAAGGGTGTTTATGAAGTAAATTACAGGATCGTTGCAGTTATCGGTGGTGTCACAGAAGATTTTATTACCACAGCCAGTTATGATTTTCAGTCAGAAGCGCCGACAATTACAGTAACAAGGTCTGTTGATTATTATCTGTCAAAACTTACCATAACGGATAACTCAACATACGCCATAAATTCTGGATCGTTTGAGCCGTTTTTAATTTCAAGACACCTGACATTAAGACCTCCGCTTGGTATTCCCGCCGACGCTGGGCTTGCTTATGATGATGTCGCGGAAGATGTAGTTACGGTAGGCCCCGATCTTTACACCAATAACTATGACCTGAAAATTGTATCTTCCCTTACTTACAGGCTGGCTACATGGACAGATAATGACTGGTGGGTTATTTACATCACCGAAGCAGAGTACAACGATAACTTCAATATTGACTATGAAGAATCGTGCATCACTTCCTGTATTAATTGTATCAGGCAGTTAAGTGAAAGATTGATTTTGGCAAGGTCCAGAAGCCCAAGAGACGCGGAGTATTACGAAAGAATGATTTATGATATTTCGTTTTACTATGATCTGTATTTGATGTACAAGAGTGCCGACCTGGATGCTTCATGGCCGTGCGAACAGATTAAATCAATATTACGTTCAGAGTGTAATGTTGATATTACCCCGTCTAAGAATCCAGTAAGGATTCCTGCAACTGTATTAAGTGGAACGAATGGGGTAGATGGTGACGACGGAGCTACATGGCTTTCTGGTGCTGGAAACCCATTGGCGTCAGAAGGTGATAATGATGATTTTTATCTTAAAACAACCGATGGAAGTGTTTATAAAAAGGTTGGCGGGAATTGGCAATTTATTATGAAACTGGCGGTAGTAGGGAATAGAACGATTCGTACAGTTACCGTAAGTTCGTTAATTACAACACCAGACGATATTATTTACGCCGAGGCTGTTTCAGTAAATGTGATACTTAATCTTCCTACCCCTGGACCATCACTACAAGGCAGGGAATTTGAAATTAAGGCAGCTATCCTTATAAGGGACGTTACAGTTATTCCATATAGTCCAGCAAGTCCATCTATGTATCCCGGAAGCCCGAAAATTAATAACCAAGACAGTTACGCATTTAAAACACAGGGCGATTCCATTCATGTCGTACTAAGAAATAATAATTGGGAGATTCATTAATGAACCTTTTACAAATATCAAATATTGTCAATTTTATCATCGGTGATCGGTTGCCGGATATTCCATCATTGACCCCAGCAAAGTTTTGTGATCTGTTGCACATAGCACAGTTAAAACATTACAAAAGGAAGTTGGGTTTGCCGGAGGAGTATCAGCCCGGGATGCCATTACCAAGACAGGCTTTTGATATTACCCAAAAGATAACCGAAGACTTAAGACGATTCAAGGTAATAAAGGATGGGCCGTCAGCTATTCCTGTTGTTGGGGGTAGGTTTAATTACCCAGCCGGTTATTACTACCCATCTTCACTGGTCGCTTTTATTGAATACCCGGGAGAGGGAACAAGGTCTAAGGTCATTGAAATTGTTACTGATAAACGCTGGGATGAAATGCAGGGAAATTGGGTTGACCGGCCAAATGATGAATACCCAATAGCCAATTCTCAAGCGACATTTATTCGGGTGGCCCCGGAAACTATTATCCGCGTTGGAATGGTTTATTTAAGGCAGCCATCCAAGCCAGTTTACAGTGTAACTATATCTCCAAATGGAGTAAACCAGTACAATCCAGCCGGTAGTTCGTGGGGAATTTCGGGAGATGATTGGGACGAGGTTAATCAGGTTGATATTATGTATGTGCTGTTGTCTGATCTGGGGATTACCATGCAAAGACAAGATGTGTTTCAAATTGCTGAAAAGCATAAACAACAAGGAATATGACATTAACACATGAGGACATATTAAACTACTGTAACTACCTGATCAATAAAGACCAGGTATCTGATCCGGTTAGTCCGGTTGAATACAATTCGATCATTCCAGTTGTGAACATTGAAGTATTTCACCGGGAAAAAAGGCGCATCACAGAGCTTTCTATTTCCAAGCAAATGAACTTCATCGAACTCTTAAGGGATAGCTACCTCAACGAGTTAAAGAAGGTGATTAATGGTGAAGCGGTAAGTCCCATTAAACTGGAAGATGATTACGACATGATGTTATCATCAAGGATAGTAATTGGTGGTATTGGCAGGAAGGTTAATATCGTACCTGAAACAAAATTCAATGAGCTTGCAAATGGATTGGTTGATAATGTAGATTCTGTTTATGGGTACCTGGTAAACAAGTATGTTTACCTGTCAGCCAATGGCACCGAATTTACATACCATTACCTTGCATTACCAGCAAGGCCATATTATGATTACTACATTGATTCAGGGCACAACCAAAAGTATTTGAAGCCAGGTTGGACAGTTAAACAGGGGCAGGGAGAGTATTACATTGTTGATTCATCAAATGTTACCGTTGTAAGACAAATTACATATCCATTCATCCCAGACTACCAATCAAAATCAGTGGAGTTTTCGTATGGAGATTCGGCTTACACAGAAATAGTAAACCTGGTGTTCGAGAAAATGGGTGTTGAGATACGGGAAAGATTACCTATTGACTTTGCTCAAATGAAGAAATCGGAGGGATAATGAAGAAAAGGGAATTTACAGAACTCATACGGAAGTCCTTAGTTGTTGACGTAAACCCGGCATTGGTCGAAAAGTATATTTCGATGGCCTACGATCTCTATGTAGTAAATCACTGGCAGAACAAGAGGACACAAAATATTGACTTCTATTCAAAGCTATTCCCGGAGCAAGACATTCTTGGTACCGGCAGCGAAAGATACATTATGTTACCTGCAGCCATTATTGATTTACCCATTGCCGGTGGTGGGGTAAGTGTTGAGCCGGTGGGTGAGATTAGTGCAAGATTCCTACCCGTCACATTAAACCAAACCAAAATATTGAAGGAACTTGAAGTAGGATTAATGCCCGGGCAAATATGGTATCTTGTTACACAGGATCGTATTCAGTTGCTTAATAAAATTTATGGATTCAGTAAAGTCAATCTTAGGTTAGTAATCAGATATGATTCATATTTGCCATCAGATGAAATTTACTTTGCGCCTCACAGTCAGATGTCAATTAGGGATATTGTGTGGCAATTTTTAAGGCAGTCACCGGTTGAAGATAAAGTTATTGACAGCAATCAAAAAACAACATAATGGACACGTCAGCGCTGGTAAAAATTGATAATGTGGTTTATTCGTTTTTGAATGAGAAAGACGAAGGACTTGAGAACTTTTTACGATACAAGCAGATCGTTATTGAGGGGTTTACCCAAGAGTTTTCGGTAAAGAACGGAGAGGGCGTAAAGGTGTATTACGGTACAGTTGATGCCGTGAACAACTTTTTCATACCATCTGACTGCATTAATATTTCCAGGGCTGGAATAATATCAAATGGCCAGATTCATACCTTTGTAAAAAACGACAACCTTGCAATGCCAGACGGGCTTGTTTGTGGTGTTGAGGTGGTAAATTCAGACCTGTTAAGGGGGCTTACACCTCCACAGGGATTTAATTACGCGAAGGGTGGTGGTTATGATATTGGTGAGTATCGTGTCGATATGAGGAATCGGGTTATCCGGTTTCGTGGAAACCTTGCTGGTCAGATTATGGCATTGGAATATAGAAGCTCCGGAATTTCACTTGAAGGAGAATCTTACATACCAGTAACTATTATTCCGGCACTAAAAGAATACCTTGAATGGGTGTTGCTCAAAAGAAATCTTGATTCAAACCTTGGAAGGGTGCAGATGGCTCACAGGAATTATGTGAACGCCAAAAAGAGGTACATACTTACCAAGAATAGCTTCTCAATGAGAGAGCTTCTTGATGCTATTAACCGGGGAAAATCGCAGGGGGTAAAATAGCATGCAGATACCAGACATCAAATATTTGCGTAAAATTGATCAGGATGTTGACCCTAAATTTCTTGATGCCAATGGTGCGACCTCGAAAAAAAACATGAGATCATACAAGCCCGGATTTATTGGGATAAACGTACCCATTGATGGCACTTTTCTTCTGGCTCAATATCCGGGGCATTCAATTAATGGTTGGTGTAAAGATGTTAAAAATAAGGCTGTTTTAATTTTTCTGGCCCCAAATGACTTGAGTAATAACAGTAAAATTGTCAGATATTTTCTGGAAAACGATACCGTTCAGCAGATTGTTTCCGCTAAACTAAACTTCCGGCCAACCCATTGGATAAGTGCCGATGTTGTTGGTGATATGATTTACTGGACGGATGGATATTTTAATAAGTTTGAAAACTCTGATTTTAATCAACCCAGAAAGATAAATATTGATAAGGCTATAAACATTGACAACATAAATGTTTCGTTAAGAGACAGATATCCTACATTTACAAATGTAAATATTCCGCAAATTACAAATGTTGCCAAAAATAACATGGCCAAAGTAAGTGCTGCTTACACAAACAATCTTTCATTAAACCAAAATTACCTCCGCGAAAAACTATTTCAGTTTAGGGTTCAGTACGTTTGGGATGATAAGGAGCAAGGCGCTTGGTCTGAAATATCTAATCTTCCTACCCCAATAGGTGAAAGTAATCCGATTGGGATTTACGGAAACCCGGAAAACACGAACAACGAAATTGTTGTTACATTTGAATTGGGTCCAGATCAGGTTGAATCGGTAAATGTAGCCTACCGAGAAGGCAACAATGGACATTGGAGGCAATTTAAAACAATCCATAAATGGAATGAAGACGATACTTGGGCTGGTGCCGTTGGCCGGGTAAGTTTCTTTGGGAATGAAATTAGCTACCCATTGGACGATATAGAGGTTGGCAGGTTGTTTTTTGATGTTCCTATTTCGGCAAAGGTTCAAAAGTTCATTGATGGAAAGAACATACTTTACGGAAACTATCTCACTGGTTATAGGAATACTCAAGAAACCGATTTAACAATAACACAGGTTCGTGGACTTGTTAGTTATGAATTTCAATCTATTGAAGCCGCATTATTTGGAACTTGGTATGTTTTATATTTTGGTAATTTTATTGTTACTGGTGATGGTGCATTATTTTCGGTGTCATTTAAGTACCATGATGATAACGCTGATTACGAAAGAAATTATTTTTATACCGCCCAAGAGAATGAATCAATGCAAGATGTTATTGAAGCAATCGCAACTTGGTTTAATGAATCAATATTTAGCGGGATTGCGTCAGTTACAAACATCACCCCAAATGTTCTTACTGTTGATGAAAGCTGGGATGATAATGGTCGCGTTTACGCTGTTGATGGTTACACTGTAACTTATTCATCGTCTTTTAGTACTCAAAGAACATTCAAGTCCGGGTCAAGCGTGGAGGTTGGAGTAATCTATTATGATGATTACGGAAGGTGTGGCGGTGTTCAGGCAGCACAAACGGTTAAAATACCTTTTGTGACGGAAAGTTACCCGGGTATTCATTGGATGAAGCCAACAATGGCTACAACCGATTTAAAAATAAAAATTGACGGAATCCCACCGGCAGAAGCAAAATATTTTCAACTTGCCGTATCCCCAAAACAAAGAAGGTATTTCCAGTTTCTTGTAGAGCCGCTCGAAAGAGATGTTGCTGCAAACATGGTAAAAATCAGGCTTAATGATTCTATTCAGGAGGCGCTATTAAATAACAGCAAAGTAACCTATGGTTATTATGATTTTCAGAAAAGAGATCGGGTAAGGATAATTGGCCGGGTAAACACCCCCGGAGACATTGTTCTGTCGTCCGATTTGTATGACATGGAAATTATTGATGCGAAGTATGATGTAGATGAAGTTGGCGCTGATAAAGCAAACTCAACTTACAAAACAGATGATGCAGATGGAGACAATAAATCATTTATCGTTGATGAAAACGGAAACAAGGTAAAAAAGGAATCTTCACAATACCTGGTAGTAAAGAATTTTGATTTTGAGAGTGAGCATTGGGATAATTACAATGTATTGATCGAAGTGTATTCCCCGGAGTTAATTGATGATGAAAACAATTTGTTTAATGAATTACCTGGACTTTATACTATTCAGGGCGCACACACGCCAAATAGGCTTCATGGTCCGGGAGGATTTTTAGAGGTCACTATTCAGGGTGATTCGTATGTAAAGCCCCGGGTAAAAAGTGGAGAGTATTATTTCATGTGTGAGGACACCCATTTTTCTGACATTTACGAAAGTAATTTCTGGAACAAAGGTCGTCCGAATGTAGTTATTGAACACGCCGACCCAAAATGGAATACCGTTGCCATAAAACATAGCCGTCAATACATTAAAGGAGCTTTTAATGGGCTTTCAAACTTCGATGCAAGCGAGATACTTCTTGACGAAAAATATGGCGAAATTCGTGACATGGACGTTGTTGGTTATATTTTGAAGGTAATCCAAGACACAAAGGTTACGAGTATCTATATTGGCCGGACGGTTATTGATCAGGCCGACGGCACCACTGGTTATGTTGGGTACACCGACAAGCTGCTCGGGACAATTGTTCCAAGTACTTTGGATTTTGGTACCATATTCCCAAAGTCAGTGGCTACCGTAAACAATGCTCAATATTTTTTCGATGTGTTTAATGGGGTTATGGTCCGGGAATCTTCCAATGGCCCATTCCCAATATCCAAATACGGACTTAATGGGTACTTCAAGCAAAAATCAAAAGAAATATTATCCAATCTGGGTCAGTCAGAAGTTAGTTGTGGATGGGATGGCTTGTATAACGAATTAAATGTTACTTTTACAATCAATGGAGTTAGCGAAACTATTACATTTCACGAAGACGAAAACCTTTGGTCTCACTCGCCAGTTTACACGCCTATGGGTTACGCCTGGCTTGGTGATAGAATGTTGTCGTATTATGATGAAAAGTTATGGAAGCACAACCAAGAAGGATCAACTAAAATTTATGGTAACGATTTTGATTGTGAGGTGGAAATCCCGATCAATATTGAGCCATTAAAAAGTAAGATATTCCAGAACATTCAAATTAAAGGAACGACTGGTTGGAGCGCGGAGGTAGCTATTTATGATGATTTAATGAATAAAGTAGCGGAAAGCGTAATTTATGAAAGTGATTTTGTTAATAAGAACGATATGCTTTGGGCTAATTTTAGAAGGAACGGCACAACGCCAATCGAACTGGTTAATGGAAACAGGTTAAAGGGGAGATGGATGAAATTAAAATTGAAAAATAGTTCTGGTGGAGTAATTTCGTACCTTGTTGTAAACAGTATTGTTAATGAAAAAAGTTAGGATATGTTACCAGTAGTTGCATTAGGATTAGCATCAGGGGTATTAAGCGCTGGTGGTGGGATATTTTCAAAAATCAAGCATGATGAATATGCTGATTATTTGAGGTCTATGAACTTACAGGTTCCGGATAGCGTGTATTCTGCAGAAAACATTTACCGGGATATGGCAAGCAAAGGGCTTCCGGGTAAAGATACCATTGAAGCCGACATTCAATCACAAATGGCCAGGACAATGGGCTTGGGTAAGGAGGTTGTTGATAATCCTTCCGCGTTACTTGACCTTCTCGCAAAGTCCTCCGAAGGTGCTACGGCAAATTTAAGGCAGTTAGGCGTACAGGATGCTTCGGCGCAAATGCAAAACGAAGCCATGCTTGCAAACTTCTTATCAAGCGTAAAGGCACCAACCGAACTAAATGTTAATCAGTTTAACATGCAGAAAGATATTGCTGCCAAGTCCGAGGAAATGGCCGGATATAAAGAATTATTGAATGGATTGTCCAGTGGATTGTCCAGCGCAATGACCGGAGTTGGTTATGGGAACATGCAAAAGTACATGAAGGGAAAGAACGACCTATTGGATGAGCACTTTGATAATATTGGTAAGGATGGCGGTACCACAGAACCAGTTTCAGATATTTTTAAACAAACGATTTCTACGCCAACTATAAGCCAAGAATCATTTGATGTTGGATATGGTAAGTATTTGACTGAACAAAAAAACAAGCAATCAACGCCGGAGTCGTTTGAGATGATGTTAAAAAAGTATCTTTCAGGAATCAAATAATATAAATTTGATATGTTTCAAAGTGGAGTAACAATACTACCGGATTCTGGTAAAATGGATCAAGCCCTTCAAGGGGTTGCTCAAATGAACATGAACATTTTACAGCAAGACTATCAGGAAAAAAGTCAAAAGATTGATGAATTTCAAAAGATAGTTGATAAGTCATTTTATCCGGTTTATGGACAGGACAGGGAGGGGTATCTTGCCTTGCAGGACAAGTTGCTCGAAGAAACAGCTAAAATCTACAAAAATAGTGGGGCTAAACTTTCCCCCAGGGATTACATGAAGGTTAATGAAAACGTAAAAGGGCTTGAATCTTATGTGAGTAATTATGTCGAAGCAAAGCAATCAATGTATGATGCCGTGAAGGGTGTTACTTTCGATAAAAGCGGTAAAATAAACAGGGAAGAATCACTAAAGGCGCTTGATGAAATTGCAAAATTACCCCTTGACCAAAGATTACAAGCCGTACAGTCCGGTGCGTGGTTGTCAGTAAAAACTACACCTCCACCAGTTGATATGTTCGACAAGATGGCAAAGAATTTTTATGATGCCGCACCGGTAACAGTAGGCGATAAAGACGCCGGAACTCAAAAATATAATGTTGAACAAGGGGGGAAGGTACTTAATGTCGAAAATTGGAAAAATGCACTTGAAGCTAACTGGCAAGTAAGAGGCCAAGATTATCTTAATGATGGGTGGTTTAAAAATAAAGAAGACTATATGGCAAAAGGAATGGCCGTAAGTCCAAAAATAGCAGGTAAATCAACCCTTATTGGTAAGCAAAAAACTGGTGACGGTACCGACAAAGAATTAAAGGTGTATCCACTTACTAAAGAAGGTGACGAGATATTGTTCGATGAATTTCCGGTATCTGGAATTACAAAATATTGGGATGCGCCAAACGGGCAAAGCAAGGCTGTAAATGACAAAGATCCATCAGAATCACTTGCTGGGTCAAAGGTAGTTGGGGCGAGATATGTTGGCGATAAAAAATGGGCAATACTCACTAAACCAAAAGAAGAACAGCAGACATCAAGCATTGGTGGATCGTTAGGAGCAATTGGAGGAACTGTTACGGCTCCAGGAATATCTAAGGTTGTAGAGACCCGTTTTTATGTGCCATGGGATGATGTTGAGCGATACGCAAAACAGAATAAAATCGTTGTAGAATATGAGCCAGATGAATATGCTAAATTTGAAGTACCTTTACCGGTAAAATAAAAACCATTGATCATGCCAGATGTAAAGAATTTCGTTGTAGGTGAAAAAATGTACGCAATCCCAAGCGATAAAATTGATGGATTTCTTGCTAAATATCCGGAAGCTAAAGAACAATCACAAAGTACACCGCCTCCGGCAGCTACAAGCACACCAGTTGCAAAGCAAAAAGTAGTGCGATATGATCTTAATGGCTCGTTGTATGATATCCCAGAAGATAAAGTATCTGGATTTTTAAACAAACACCCGGAAGCCAGTGAAGTAAAAAAAAAAGACAATTCGGAACCAATTCCTACTTTTCAGGATGCTGTTCAGGGAGGCTTGTCGAAATGGTTTTACTCGCGTGGTCCAAAATCTCCAAGCCCTTCGCCAGAAGAAGATGAACAAATAATTCAACCAGAGCAACCGGTAGTTGTCGGTGACACCATACCACAAAAACAAGCCCAAGAAACGCCTGATTCTTCCGGAAAGCAAACTAATATATCTCCAATGAAAACGGGAGAGTTTAGTATGTCCGACGTTCCAGTGATGATGAAAGAAACATCAATGAACGATAAGGCATTTAAAGCAGCCCTCAACGGTTCGGTTTACGTTATTGACCCTAAAAACGAAAAGGCATTTGATTTATCTGGAAAACAGGCTGACGATAAAATTTACAATGAAATCGTAACCCAAGACAACAAAAGAATATGGGCTGAAACTATTGAAGGTAAAAAAGAAGAAATTGGCAGTAAGGTATTTTCAGAAATTGAAAAAAGAAAACAAAGGGTTGTTGATAAAATAAATGAGGTAAAAGGCCAAGATAAATCCGTACTAAAAACTATTACTGATTATGTTGTTGGTGGAAGCGCTGTGCTTTCAGTCGCTAAAACAGCATTTGCAAGGTTAAAACAATTAGAAGATACTGATTATAATCCAATGCAAATTCAACAAGATATTGCATTGGAGTTAACCGGAGCAATCCAAGATAAAAAAATCAAAGAATTTACCGAAAAGCCACAGGTACAGGAGCGTTTATCAGAAATTGAGAGGGCTTCTCACGAAGAAGCATTATCCAGAAATCCACAATCAGAAGATGAGTACAAAAAAATATTTTCTGAAATTTACACAAACAAAGTTGATGGAGATGTTGGCCCAGCCCTCGAAGAATATGTAAATAAAGAGGTAGTAAAAACATATAATGAGTACATGCTTGCTGCCAATGATGAATATTTAAAGCAAACAGCATCAAAATCATCTGCTGAATTTATTCTTACGCAGGGAGCTTATGGAAGTATTCCGGGTGTTGTAACTCAAATGATTGAGGGAAGAATACATGAAGATAAATATCCTTCAAATTGGATTGAAAGGGGTGCTGCCGGGGCCGTAAGTATTTCATTTGACGCACCGCTATTCGGTCTTTTGGCCGCCCCAGGAAAGTACGCCGCCAAAGTAGCGTTAGCAAAGATTACAGAGAACGTAGCGAAAAGGTTTGTTACTGCAGGAGCATCAAAACAATTAGCCGTAAGGATGGCTGAAAAAGCCATGTTACGCGGATCAAAATCATTTTTAACAAAACCATTAACCCAAGGGGTGATTAAGGCAGCGCTGCCATCTGCATCTATGCTTGGTGGATATGACGCAATACAAGATATTTTAAGACAGGGAACTGAAATATCCGCTAACCCGGAATTATCATTAAAAGATTATCACGTTCTTGAAACATTAACTGCTGCCGGTAAAGGTACTATTATAGGATCAGGGCTTGGCGTTCTTTCTGCCGTGTCTTCAATGGGAATGAACACCATAAACAAGACCATAAACAATCCAGCATTAAAAAAAGGAGCAAGATTTAGCTTGGGGGCTACATCATTTGGTGTGGAAAACGCGCTTTTTGTTTATGGTGGCGCTGCACTTGAAGGCCGGTTATCAGAAGTAACCTCCGAAGACTTTATGGAGAGCGTTGCTATGCTCGGATTTATGAAGGCAAAAGGAATAGCCCATGAGATAAGTGCATTTAAGAACGAAAGAGCAAAGGCTAAATTAAGGAAAGAGATAAAATTCACAGCTGGAGAACTTCATGCTTTAGATAAATATGATTTTCTATTGCCATGGGAAAAAAGAATGTCCGTTCGTGATGAATTTGGGAAAAAGAAAAGGATGGCCGATATTGATATGGTAAGACCATTAAGTGAGTATGGATTACACGAACTTATCATTAATAAAAACATTCCAGAGAGCGTAAAGAGAAAAATACTTTTTGGCTCCAAGGGAATGGCTCCAATGAACGATATTCCTGCAGATGATGTTACCCTTCGCACAACAGAATATGGTGCGTATGTTGACATAAGAGATCGTAGAGGTAATTTATTGGTATCAGAGTTTTATGATAATCCGGCTGATGCACAGCAATCGGTTGATAAGTACAATCACCTTTCATTAAACAACAAATACCTGAACAAACTTTGGGCGCTCCCCGATGAACAACGTAAAAGAATTGGCGAAGTAACTATGGCCAAACTTAAAGAAGAAGGTCTTCTTAATGGCATTGAGCCATATATAGCCATGATGCCCAGCGAAAGGCTTCCAAATGAACAAAAGGTTGTTGAAGACCTGTACGCCGAAATTGACAGGACTATTGACGTGCTTGCGGAAGAAAAAGCCAAAGCAGAAGAAGTAAAGAAATTAGAGGAAGAAAAAAAGAAGCCACAGCCCGCACCCACAGAGGTAAAACTTACAAATCGCGACGCATTATCCTCGGTAAGAAACAAGATTACCGAACTAACTTCCGAAACTGAAAAGATTCAAAACGAAGACATTTTAGCAAATGGTGTGGTAACAAATGAGACATTAGCAAAGATGTCAGAAATTGATGCCCAGATTGAACTATTGAAACAGCAGGAAGTTGATATTTTATCAATTGCTGATTCGGAGGTTGAGAAAAACACCAAAGAGATAAATGCTAAAATTGATAAGTTAAGCATCAAAATTAAGGCCATTGATGAAAAAATAGGCAACCCGAAGTCCGACGAGGAAATGGCACAGGCTTCCGAGGAAATTGATAAACTACAACCAGAACTCGAGAAACTTGAGGCCGAGCGCCAAGTAATTATTGACAAAACCCGGGAAGAAGTGTTGGTTGGTGAATTTACACCGAAGGAACAGAAAAAGGTTGAAAAGCCGGTTGAACAAAAAAAACCAGTACCTCCACCAAATCCAGAAATTAAGCCCGTTACCAGAAATGATTTATCTGTAGTTAGGAACGAAATATTTGATTTGAATAATCAGATTATTGACCTTGAAAAAGAAGACGAAAAAGGAAATGCAGGTAAAATACAAGAACTTCGGGGCCGGGTTGATGAACTAACTAAAAAAGAAAATGAAATTGTTTCAATTTTAGAGGCAGAGGAAGAAAAAAAGGCCAAAGAAAAAGAATACGTTAATCTTTTCGATCATTACGCCACAAATCACGGGTCAACAAACACTATCCGCTACAACAAAAAAGAAAACAAGCTGTATGAAGTAGAAAACACCGCAAGAGGTAAAATACAAGAAATTTCCATCGAGGACGCAGCATTAAAAAAATTCAAGGCAACCCAAAGGGGTAAAAATGAACTCGAAATCAAGGAAGCCTACATTGATGAAGTTAAAAATCAGTACGAAACAGAGATCAAAGAACTGATTAAAAAACATTCTGAAAAACCGGCACAGGAAAAACCAGAAGTTACCGACCCGGCAGAAGTTCAAAAAATCAAGAACAGCATTGCCGAAGGTGAGTTGATTTTAAAATCAGGTAAATCAAACGGCAAGAAGTTATCCCCCGATCAATTAAGTGCCATTCAGGCCCAGGTAAATAGAGAAAAGTTAAAAATTGGGATGCCAATAGATGAAAGGCCAGCCGGTGAAGTTGATAAAGAGCCGTGGGATATGACTGATTCAGAACTCGAGTACCTGTATAAAGACCAAAAAGGAAGAATAGAAAGGTTATTCAATACATCAGAAAGGGATTCAGCCGAAGTATTCAAAGATAGCCGGAATAATTTTTACGCAAAAAGGCAGGGCGTTCCATTAATGAGAATTGGATTAGAGCAAGCCAAGGAACTTGCTTGGGAACAGCTAAATCGTGATGGGTTAATGCCGGAAGGCAAGGAAAAGGAATTTTACGAATCCCGGGTACTGGATAAACTTGGCATCAAAAAAATGCCTGGGTTTAAACCGGTAACCGGTGAAGAAAAAATCCTCCACACCCGCAAAAACGGTGAGGTTATCACACTCAAAGACGTTGAAGAATTAATCCACGGGGAAGTAACGCTTGGTGAAATCCAACGTAAATTCAAAATCGGATTCGATGCTGCCACGGAGATATTAAAAAACTACAATACAGCGAAAGGCATAAAGCCAGAACAATCCCCGGAAATCGGAAACAAAAACTACAAAGAGGGTAAGAATCAACTTGTAGGAAGAACAATGACGCAGACAATCGCAAATGGGGAAAGAATTGTTGGTGTAGTTAAATGCGTGTCAAGTGATGATGTTGTTCCCTCACACAACCCAGAAACATTTGCAAAGAATCCAAATTTTCCAACAAATCCAGACGGAACTACTGTTAATAGTAGTGATTATGAGAATAGCGTGGCAAAGCAGGGTGAAATTGAAAGGGTATCATTAAACCCAGATGATAGAATGGTATTCCAATTACCAATAGTTGACAAACGCGGAATTGTATTTAGCGGAACAAACAGAACGGCAGGAAGACAGCTTGCTGCAATAAGGGGTACGGATAAAAAATTTACAGCAATATTAAAGGAAAATGCTGAAATGTATGGCATTAATCCAAATGAAATTGATAAGATTAAAAATCCGATGTTTGTTTTTGAACTTAAAGAGGAAATGCCCTATACGGTAGAAAATTGGGCTAAGTTTAACAAGGATGATAAAAAAACACAATCTCCAATTGAAAAAGCAATAGAAATCGGCAAGATCATCACTGACCGGGCAAGAAGGTTATTGTATGGTATTTACGAGACTGCCGACAGAATGAGCGACGTTACCTCAAACCCAAAAAAGGTTAAAGAGTTAATCAAGTTGTTCGAGGAGGAGGGTATTTTATTGCCAAATGAAATGCCGAGGTATTTTGATAAAAAAGCAATAACATCAACCGCAGAGGGCGTTGCGTTAGTTAACAACATACTACTCGGGTCTTCATTAAGCGAAGGAACAATTCGTACACTGGATGCAGCCCAAATGGGCGATATCCGCAACAAGATTCTCGATTCAATTATTCCTTTAATCAAAAACTCCGCGCTGGGCAAAAGTTCCTTACAGAAGAATGTAGAAACCGCCATCGGGATTATCAATGAAGCAAAGAAAACGGGGCAATCTCTGGAAGGATGGGCCTCGCAGGTTAATATGTTTGAGGTAAAGAATTTTGATGCAGCCGACCTCGCCGTAGCGATAAAACTTGAAGGAAAATTCAAAGAGTTTATCAAAAACTATAACGCTCACGTTGGTCAGCTTGAAACTGATTTTGAAACAGGGGTAAGTAAGGAAAGAACAAAGGCAGATATTATTGACGAAGTACTTAAACAAAGTCTTGATAATTATGAAAAAGTTAAAAGCAATATTACAAAGTTTGGACAAGATGGAAAAGGGCAGGTTAAACCAGATGCTCCAAACCCTCAACAGCCGATCAAACGAAGTTCCGCTGAACACAAACAATACGTCCACGAAAGATTCAGGGCAGAGTTCAGTAAAAAAGGCATCCCCGGTCAACAAATAGATGCCGCCATTGCCATAATGGAGGCAAGAGCAAAAAGCTGGGCAAGTGAAGACATATTAAACCGAACCCCCGATGAATGGTATGATAGGATCGCCGATGTCGGTGGTGGAGAATTTATGGATGGCACCACAAAGCTTTACCAGCTACCTGATGGCCGGACCGTGAATGGTAAGTCTGTTTCTCCGGAGATAGTCAATGGGTTTTATTCCCCACTGGAAAAGGTAATTATTGACGCAAAATATGATAAATTACCGGCAAAACAATGGGTTGAAAAATTTAGTCAATTAAAAGGTGAAGAAGCTAAGTGGACTGGATTAACCGATTGGCTGCAGTCACAGCCAGGAAGCGTAACCAAAGCCGACATTCAAAATTTCCTGAAAGATAACAGGATTGAGATCGTGGAGGTAGTGAAAGGAACAAACGATAAAATAGGTATTAATGATTTAACGGTTCAGAAAACAGCGTCGGGAAATTGGAGCGTTTATGGACAAGAAAATGGTCTTAGTGTTTTATTCAGAACGGTTGATAAGTCAGAGGCAAAAACAGTAAACGAGGCTAAAAAAATTGTTCTTGATGAACAAAATGAAGATGGCTTTGACAATACCAAACATTCCCAATACCAACTCGAAGGCCAAAAAGAAAACTACAAAGAAATACTGGTAACGCTTCCAAAACAAGGCAAGGGCGTAGATTACGAAACATTATCCGACAAGCAGCTTGCCGAAATTTATGAAAAAAACATAGGCTACAATCCATTTGAGGCCGGCGAATCGAGAGATTACGTCATTGACTTACTCAAAGCAAATGCTGGCGCAAAAACTGATGTACAGTTTGTAAACGATACACATTACAGCGAACCAAACATTGCTGTACACCTCCGCATGAACACCCGTGTTGGTGCCGATGGCAAAAAGGTATTATTTCTCGAAGAAGTTCAGAGTGATTGGGGTCAGAAAGGGAAGAAAGAAGGCTTTATTGGTGGTGGATTAAAATCAGATGATCTTGAAATAATAGAATCTAAAGATTCTGGAAGGAACAATCCATTTTTACCGCACCTTGGCAACACTAAAATATTTACAATATTTAATAAAAGAACCAAGCTAAAAAGCATACAAGTTGCTTACACGGAAGAAAAGGCCATTGAAAAGGAGCTTTTTGACCACAATCAAAATAATATTGGGAAAAAAAGCATTCAATCTGCACCATTCGTAACTGAAACAGCATCATGGACAAAACTTGGCCTTAAGGTAGCTTTAAAAGAAGCAGTAAAGCAAGGTGTTGATAAAATTGCCTGGACTACCGGTGAGCAGCAGAATGATAGGTGGAGTTTAGAAAAACAAGTGGATTATATTCAATATGAAGACGGGTTTGGTGGGAATAGGTATGTTGATATTTCACATAAAGACGGAATAACTACCCTGTATGTTGACAGTAAAACAGGAAAAATAACCGAGGAAAAAAACCAACGCATAGGATCGGTTGGTAAAAACCTGGAAGACGTTATTGGCAAAGAACTATCTGAAAGAGTATTGACAGATAAAAAATCAGGAAGAATTGAAGGTGAGGGTTTAAAGGTAGGCGGGAAGGGAATGAAAGGTTTCTATGGATCACCAACCGAAGGTAAACTTGGCATTATTGGAGAAGTAGCGGAGAAACTGTTTAAGCAAAAGGTAAGTACTACCGATATTGAAACCAAAGACTTAACAAGTCCAGATCAAATAGGAATCGAAAGGAATGGTAAAAAATGGGAATTGATGATAGGCGAACCAGGCGAAGAACCAAAACTATTCGATACATACGAAAAAGCGGTTGAGGCAAGAAATAAGTTGGGAAAAGTAAAACAAACCCAGCACTCTATTGATATCACCCCAGAACTAAGAGCCGAAGTAGAAAAAGGCCTACCCAAATTCCAGATAAACCCGGAGCAAGCCGGTAGGTTAAAATATAAATCAGAACTTCCAACCGATCACATTTTCAGGGATGCAGTTGAAACTACAGAAGGAGCAAGAGTAACGGACGAAGGTCTTATCATAAGAGCCATACGTTACCAGAAACCTGATCAATCCGGGTCCAACAGCGTAAGAACTGGTGTATTTTACCTTCCATACAAATCCACAGACGTAAGGCATTACAGAAATGGCAAGATTGGGTATGGCGGTAAAGAAAAGCATGAGGGAGAAATCCTAATCAAGAAACCAATATTTGTGCGGGGAGCAACTGGTGGTAAAGCACCACAAGCGGCTTATGATCAAATAAAGGGAAAGGGCGCTTATAATGATATGGTTGCAAAAGTACACGACGCTACTTTATCATCTCCATTTGGACAATGGTCTAATAGAAAAGACATTCCGGAGGATGTTGCAAACCTACTTACCAGGTACAACGAAGGCAGTTATTATTCTGATAATTACGACATTGCTTATGACATGGTAAGGGTAAGTAAGCAGGGAAATACCCTAAAATACGCCATTCTTGAAAACATTGTTGCCCATGCAGTACGAAAGGCCGGATATGATTCTGTTTTGGGTTACAGCCAAAAGCGCAACAATCATTATTTCATATCAGAGATATTCGATGTCCGGGAAACTACATACCCAATGAGGGGTGAAGAATCCGAAATACACCCGGACTTCAAATTCCAAGAAGGCGAAGGGATTAAAAAAGGCGCACTTGAAACCTTAAAGGATGGCAAGTACGTGATTCACGCACTTGAATCCCCCGACTTCTCCACAATGGTACATGAGATTGCTCACGTATTTGAAGGAGACCTAAACTACATTGAAAGGGGCGTAGTAAAAAGAATTGGTGGCAGCGAAGCCTTTGCCCGGGGATTTGAAAGGTACCTCCGCGATGGCAATGCCCCCGATCCGGAAATGCAGTCATTGTTTGATAAATTCAAAACATGGCTTACTGACATTTATCAATCCTTAGTGGGTAGCCCAATAGAAAAATCATTAACCCCAGAGGTTAAAAAAATCTTTGACCGGTTACTTACCGAGCGTAAAGCAATCGAAGAAGAACCGGAAGATGAAATTAAGGAAGTAAAGAGTTACGGTGCCAAAACACGGTACAAGGGATTAGAAATCAAGGTTGGTGAGAAATATTGGGATAATAGGTATGGTGATTTTTACACCATCGAAAAAATGACTACCTTTGGTGAGGATGATGTAACAGCTACTTTGAAATACAATAAAGGCCAGACCCGGGAAGAAAATGGAAGTTTCCTGCTGTACCATATTGACGCCAAACAGCACACTCCGTTTAATGCCGGTAATTTTGGGGCTAAACCAGACGTCCAACCAGACGTAAAGCCAAAAGAAAAAATAACCTTCGCCCGTAATGATGAAAAGATCAAGAAGATCATGGGCGAGATCGACGGGTTACTTGGAGAGCTTGGTAAGCCAGTATTTGAAACTGGTGGTTTGTCAAAATTACAACCATTTGTAGGCGTTATTGGAAAGCTGGTACAAGTTGGTTACTATAAAATTGAGGACGTAGCAAAGTACCTTGCCGAAAAAGGATATAACGATTGGCTTCCCAAACTACAGGAAGCATACCAGATATTCAGAGATGAATCAGATTTATCATTAGAAGTAAAAAATAGCTTATCAAATGGAAAAGAAATCAGCGGATTCGATTACAGAAGATTCGTACCAGGAAAACCCAACGAGGAAGGGGTGGAAGCCGGAGGAAACGTGGCGGGGGGATCAGTCAATAATGGACCAACTGGAACAACGGGCGCAGTTCGACCCCCAATACGAATCGCAGATGAAGGAAGTTTACCAAGTCCTTCAAAAGAACATATTGTAGATGGCAAATACGACATTGATGAAAACCAAAGATTCGCATCAAACCTCGCAATTGACAGATTCAAAGTAGCGAAAGGAAAATCATTCCTGCTGGCCGATGGTGCCGGCGTAGGAAAGACAAGAATGATTGAAGTGATCGCCAACGAAATGAGCGGAGAAGGAAAAGTGCTTATCGTTTCCCTTGGGAATGTAATCGAAGATAGTTTTGTAAAGGACGCAAAAGCGCTGGGGATTGATCTCAATAAATTTGAGATCGGGACCTATGATGATTTGAGAAATGGTAAAATTGGACAAGGCGAATATGCTTTGGCTATTTACGATGAAAGCCAGAACCTTAAAAACCCGCTTTCCGGAAAAGCAATAGCCCAATCAAAGGTAAACTCCAAGCACAATATGTTTGTGAGCGCAACCCCGATGGACAAACCGGAACATGCGGTATATTTCCTTTCAGAGATCACAGACATACCACAGAAAGAAATTCAAAAACGATTAGGTGTTGAAATCGAATGGAAGACGAAAAACGGCGAAACATTTCCGATAGTCAGAATCCCGGGCGGCGTTAAAGAGTATATTGTAAAATTGCTCGAGCTAAGAAAAGAAGCTATTACCAAGGGCGCTATGGTAAGAAGGGAATATCCTTTCTTTGGAGATATAG
Organism: uncultured Bacteroidota bacterium; assembly: GCA_903944895.1. GTDB lineage: Bacteria > Bacteroidota > Bacteroidia > Bacteroidales > 4484-276 > CAJATL01. Next base: position 11,432 of record CAJATL010000226.1, on the reverse strand, counting down.
GTGACGAGAAACATGAGATGAATGATAAGCACCCGTACTCAAACCCACAAACGGTTGCTAAAATCGAAGAAATTCATAACGACAGGATTGACAATGCTATGAGTATAGTAATTGCCAGGACAGTCAAAGACGTTGTGATGAATAAATTCACAGGGTTAAATACTTCGAGTATTCAAGGATTATCCGAGAAGGATATGTACGCCAAACTCAAAAAGGAGTACGAATCCAAGAGCTTAAGCCAGAACTATTGGGTGTTGCACAGCAAAATCGAAGAATTTAAAAAACAGGAACGTTTCACGATGCTTGCTAACATTGATAAAATCAATGAAGTCGGTAAATTCGATGTAGTTTATAATAAAGTAAAGAAGGCACTTGCTGCCGGTAAACAGGTGGTTGTTGTGGCCAGCTATGTAAACAAGGTAAAAGTAAAAGCAGGATCAGCCGGTTCTAAATATGGATTTTACGAGAGAGAAATACCAACAGAAGAAACGTTGATTTATAGGGTAGAACAAGCCCTTGCAAAAGAAGGTATTGGGGTCGCTAAAATATTCGGTGGAAACAAAAACAAGGCATATTCCCGGGAACAGGATAAGTTTCAATCAGGGAAAGCAAAGGTGTTGTTAATGACATCGAAAAGCGGTGGCACCGGAATCAATCTCGATGATGTTGTTGGCAATTCCCCCAGGGAAATGATAATCGCAACAGGTGAATATTCTGGTGACGTTCTCGAGCAGGTATTGGGCAGGGTAAGTCGGAGAAACACAAAATCACCGGCCAAAGTAACGATGGTTTACTTCCCAAACACATCCGACAACAATCGGAAAAAGAGGTCTGATGAAAAAAGAAAAGTTATCAGGGCTATTGTTGCTGGAACAGAGGATTTAGATAAAGCCAGGCTGGAAGGAAATACCAAGGAGGATGAAGGGGTAATTGATGAAATTGACGGTGGCCCGGTAAGAGTACCAAAGCAACCAGCAGAAAAGAAAAAACCGGTTATCGAAGATTTTGGCACGAATGGTATCATCGTAAAAGAATCATTTGACATTAAGGATGCCCTTAAAAGCATTGGAGCCAAATGGATCGGAAGTCAAAAGGGGTGGATGCTCCCAAAAACAAAACAAGAAGAAGCTCAAGCCATTATTGATGATTTCAACGAGGGTAGTCCGGAGGGTGGTGTAAATGCTATGGCTGCAGGAGGTAAAACCCAAGTGCGGGATATGAATATGGAACTGGATGATCAAACTGGTGGAAAGAAGCCTGTGGATGCAATGCAGATCACCAAGGAAGCCGAAAAGAGATTTGATTTGAAGATCAGAAAAGGCCGGATGCACGCCGGAAGTAGAACGCTTGGGATATTTAAACCTTGGGCAAGGGTAATTCGCACCAAACAACACAAAATGCTTGATGTGCTTGCTCACGAAATTGCTCACGACCTTGATTATAAATTTTTCATTACCAAGGGTAGGGCAAGTAAACTTACCCCGGAAATGAAACAAGAGCTTGCTGACCTTGATTATGATCCTTCACAAAAACGCCCACTGGAAGGTTTTGCAGAATACATGAGGTTGTATGCCAGTGGTGCGGATGATTCGATACGATTGGCTGCTCCAAAATTTATGGCTTGGTTTGAGGGCACATGGAAACCGGCCAACAAAGAAGTGGCGGAAAATATTGACTGGTACCGTGAACAAGTAACTCAATGGAGAATGCAAGGGGCCAGACTTCGGGCGCTAAACTCTATTGATATGATGGATGAGGGTAAACTTACGAGAGCCTATAAAAATACCAAAGAGTTTTTAACATCAAAGGATAAGCGCACGGAGGTATCATTAAAAGTAGCATCACAATGGAAAGATAAGTTATCTGTGATTGATTGGGTATTTAATAGAATGATGCAGCAATCAGGCGTTGATTTTGTAAGGCCATCTGAACACGCCGGGCAAATTGCAGCTTCCCGTCAAAAGACAGCAGCGTTAACCACAAACAGGTTTGTGTTGGGTGGAACTTATAATAATGCCTTTGAAAAAACCGGCAAGAGCTTAAAAGAAGTGATGAGCCCGGTTACTAAAACCAAAAAAGATTTTGAAGATGCAATACTTTACGCATGGGCATTAAGGGCTATTGATCTCCATAACAGGGTTGATAAGGATAATAATTCAACCCCGATAAATACTGGTATGCCACTGGATGAAGCAGTTCATCTGGTAGATACATTATACACACCTGAAAGACAAAAATTTACAGAAGAATTAACTCAATTTATGAGTATGGTAATGGATTATCTTGTTGAGGCCGGTGGGTTATCCCAAAAAGCCAAAGATAGGATATTACAACAAAACCCATCATACATCATGCTTAAAAAAGTACTGGATAAGGGTACGTTTTCTGGTGGTGGAGGTAATAAGATATTCAACGTTGGAAGCCCGATTAAATCATTCACGCATGGCGGAAGCGATAAAAATATCCGGATGCCAATAAAGATGATGATCCGGGAGGTAGAATCAATAGTCAATGCAGCAAACTCAATAAGGGTAGCCAGGGCATTTATTGATTTTATGGCCGACAAGCAATCCCATAAATACGGACTTGGTAACTGGTTTGAAAAAATATCTTCTGACAAAAAGAAAGTTCAGTTTGGTATTAGGCAAATAGAGGATCAGCTTGAAAAAATTGGCGCAGACCTTACTGACGCTGACATGGAATCTTTGCTTGATGTGTGGGTAAATGCCGGCTACACCCAATCCATGAAAAACGAAAACATTGTATGGATTCCAGACCCAGAGACAGGAAAGAAGGTATTCTACCAAGTACACCCATTATTCTATGAGGCCATAACAAAAGGTATGCGCCCAACGCATCTTAATTGGATTATGACTACATTATTAGTTAAACCAAACATGATGCTTAAGTTAGGGGCTACCGCATTTAAGGTATCGTTTGCTGTGATCACAAACCCACTTAGGGATATTCCAACCGGAGGACTTCAAAGCAAATACAAGGGTGGTGGCAGGCTTGATAAACAATTAATGGGTATCTGGGCCGAAACATTTGGCACCGGAAAATACATCAATGAGTTCAGAAGGTCTGGCGTTGAAATGTCGAATTTTCTTGGGGAGGATATTGACAACATGAATAGCTTATTACAGGAAGCTATGCTAAAAAAGAAAATGGACCCGGGAGTAACGTGGGCAGCAACGCCATGGGAAGCCGCGAAGCAAGTAGCGGATATCACACTTCAAAATGTAGGGTATCACATAATTAAACACCCATTGAAGTCATACAGAGAAGCCCTTTCAATTACTGAAAGTGGCGTAAGGTATGCAGAGTTCGACGCCGTTATGAGGTCATACGAAGGTAGGATAAAAGCAGCTTATCAGGCCGGTGATCAGGCAGAGGTTTACAAGCTAAAAAGAGACCGGGCGATAGAAGCTACAAACGCAGCAAACGAGGTTACGCTTAACTTCAAAAAAGCTGGTACCTATGGGGAGGTATTAAACATGATGGTTCCATTCTTTAATCCAAGGTTACAGGGAACATTCAAAATGATCGACATGCTGTCCAAAAAACAGCAACAAGGTATTGATAGGAAAATGGATTCAAGGTTGAGGTACTTACTAAAAGCCATATCTGGGGTAACCATTCCTACATTAGCCTTATGGTGGATGAACAAGGACGATCCTGAATACATTAATTTGGCTCCGTGGAGAAAATATTTATGTTGGAACATTAAACTTGGCCCAAATAACTGGATCAGCATACCAAGGCCACCGGAAGTAGGTTTGATTTTTGGTGCCATGCCAGAATCAATTTTAAATTCTGTGTACCTGAAAGACCCGCAGTATATTAAAGAGGCCGGCATCGAAACGCTTTATCAGTCATTCCCTGGCATTGTTCCCGGAGCGGTTGTTCCTGCAGCGGAAGTGTACTTCAATTATGATATGTTTCGCAAGCAAGACATTACCCACCAATCTCTCGAAGGACTTACAATTGATCAACAGGTAAAGCCATATTCAAGCGAAGCGGCTAAATTATTATCAAAACTATTGTACCATATTCCAACGGAGCGTAAATTAAATCCTATTGAGATTGATCACTTGTTATCAGGATATTCGGGAGGGTTGTCAAATGACATCTTAAAGCTGGAAGATTTAGCTTTTGATAAGTCTGGCAGAGCGCCGGAGCTTTCAAATACACCGATAGTTGGAAAATTATTTATCCGTCAGGATGAACTTGGTGCTGGCAGTAAGGCGGTAAAAAGATTCCAAGAGATATTAAAAACGTCAGATGATGTTACCAGACAGATAAACCGGGTAATAAAAGAAGAAGGTAGGGTTGAATTAAACCTCACAGAAGCTAAAATAAAGGGTGCGCTTAACGAAATAGGCACAACGGTAGAGGAATATGGTAAATGGGATTTAACCGCGTTAAGTGAAGTGGAAATTGATAGCGTGTTCAAGGCTATAAAAGCTAAACTTCCATTAATGACAAAAGAACAATTCAATTCTTATTTGATCCGGAAAAACCTACACCAAAATTGGGAATACATGAAACGGCTTGGCGACTTTAAAAGAGAGGTCATTAAATCGAATCCAGATTCAGTACCAGAAGAAGTTAAGGAGTTGACCAATGAGAAGATAAACCAATCTTACAGGATGGCCGCCGAAAAAACAAATGAGTTGTTTGACGCCTTAAATAACAAAACAAAAAACAAATAAACTATTGAGTTTAAATAATTATAAATTTGCGGATAATTAAACATTGAAATTATGTCATTCATACAGCAGGTAATTCATGTAGCAGATTATGGTAGCCTACCGGCCAAAGGAGCAGAAGGCGTAATGTATGTAGTTGAGACATACCCGGGAAACAATCAAAACGCATACCATGATTTTATCGTAAAAGGGTACTACTGGGATTCTTCCACAAACACCTATTACGAGATCGTAAATACAGAGTTTATTGTAAGGGCTAAATACACCTCCGCGCATGCCACACATGCTGGCCTTAACACAATACAAAAGGCCCTTGATTATTTACTTACCCCCACCATTGGAATCTCGTTTTCAGTTCTTCCGGATGAAGTTTATTCACCATATTCAGTTGAAGCTACATTCACATGGGTGTTATCCAAGTCAGTAACAGATATCCAATCAATTTCCATAAAACGCCTTGATACCGACGCGGTGCTTGCCAGTAATTTGGTTGATTACACTACAGGAAACACTGGACTAAAAAAATTCCAGCTTACCTTTACGGAAGATACAGAGTTTGAAATAACCGTCACCGACAAATTGGGTAATGTTATTACCGCTACCGATACAGTAACATACTCGGTTAACAGGGTCACGATAGAAGAATTTAATATTGATCCTACCCAATGGTATCAACTTCCAGCCGGAAATGTGGCCAATATTACTTTAAATTGGGTATTGTCACATGCTAAAGAACACGTCGTTGATGTTATGTTGCATCAAAATATTTTAAATGATTCATGGGGTGAAGGAACGTCAGTTTATGATAGTACAAATGAAGACGGTACCGGGTCAATAATCCTCCCATCAGTTCCAATCACATCGAATAAACTTTACAGACTTGTGGTTACGTCATTAAGTGGCTCCCCAGATTCAAAAGAAGTTGGATTAACCTACATTCCATACATTCCAGTTATGTTCACAAGCGATCCGGCAATCAGCCCCAATTCATCTGGTGGGGGCATTGACAACTACACATTCAGCGCTGTTATCAGTAAGATGAAAGAAAATATGGGCGCTGGGTCGTATGTCAGGCTGTACGAAACTGACAATGCTGGTAATGAGGTTCAGGCCGGCGTTGAAAATGTTTTGAATAGTTTCCTGTCACCGGGACAAAATTACGTTGATATGTGGTCCTATTTGACCGTAAGCAATGTTTCAAGGACAATGCTGTTAACCATTAATAAAACGTCATACTTCAAAATGGTTGTTTGCGAAATTGATTCCCTTGGAAACACATCAACTGACGATGGAGAATTAATGAGCGTTTCTTACGCACCAGAAATAACAATCTTATCATTCTCACACACACCAACAACCTATTATGTTTACGATGGTGTTGATGATTCATTCATCATGTCGCTGGTAGCTCAATTTAGTGAGGCATTTACACAAGAACGTCTTGACAACACCGAAAACCTTCAATTAAGAGTACAGAGTGGTATTAATACTTATGACATTGATTTATTGTCAACTGCCATTTCAGTAGGGTCTGCAGGGTTAAGTGATACCATAATTTTAAATCAGGCGTCAACATATCAATTTAGAGACCCAGGCACATACAACTTGCGATTAGTATTCAAAGAAGTTGGCGTTGAGGAGGTATTATCCTTACAGAGTAGTTTTATTGCCCAGGAAAAAGTTGGAATATCCTCGTTAACTATTCAAAGGTCTGGTGCTAATTACGTTGTTTCAGCAATACTCAACAAATTGTTACTGATCACAAGTACCATAGAACTCGAAGAAAGAGAAGTTGGGGGAACTTATTCAGAGGTAACGAACACAATAACCAGAACAACTGTAACAAACAATCAAGGCGTTTCTGTAACCAAAATATCCTTTAACACATCGCTCGTTGGAGAGGGAAGCGACTTCTCTTACCAGTTAAAAATAACTGAAAATATTGGAGCAATAGGACTTAATGCAACGTCAGAAGATGAGGAAACCTACGAATGGACCATTGCAGCAAATGTTTATTGGGGTATTTTATCGGACGCTGTTTTACAGACATTAGGCTACACTATTGATTTTGGTGGCGGTATTCTTGGTGATCCAACCAAAAATTCATCAAGTTTGTTAACCTATGGGTTAAGTCCGGTTGGTGATCACGATATTATGGACGTGATATTTACATCAAGCCTGTTCACATATTCTTCATTAAATCCGACAGAGCAGGTAGAGGCAATGACCGCCAGTTCAAGTGGAAATGGATATTTTGTTGATGGCACCGATAAAAATTACCTGAAATTCAATTTTGCAGATCGCTTTGGTGTTTTAGGAATTGACACCGGATTTATGTGGATGGTGATTCCGGAAGGAGGGGGGTTCCCGTTATTTGAACATTGGTATCAGGCCGCTGGTGGTGTTTTGGAAATCAATGAAGGCAGGTGGTTTGTCATTGAACACGTAACCGTAAACGGAAATCTTTCTACGTTATATGCCTTTAGAGGGAGAATTGACCTCGCAACTGGACCAGAATACATGGGCAACGCACTCGCGCAGGTTATAAACTTAAAATTAAAACACGAAATTTAAAACGATAAAAAATAAACAAAATGGCTACAACAGTTCAAAACATTCTTGATAACTTCCTATTTAGTGGAGGATCAACACCGTTTGATGCAAAAACATACGTTGAGGGAAATCACGCTAATGCGTATTATTACTCCCTTTATACTTTGCTTAATAATGTAACGTATGCCGGCCCAGCTTCATCGCAATTTATAGGGAACAGGATTTACGATCTGACGACAGCAGGAACAATGAAAGGAAGGTTGTTCAGGCTTGGCAAGCTTTGGGCTGGTGTTTCATCTCCGGCAGAAGTGGAGCTTGCTGACAACAGAAAGGTGTACACGTCAGTCGGCGTTCCATCGCAATCAACCATTGTAAAGGAAACATTTACATCTGGTCAGGCTATTGTTGAGGTGCCATCGCCACAGATAAATGACTTGTGTATTAACACATCTACCGGGGACATCTACCGGTACCAGCTTGTCGACATAACCCTATCTTGGGTTTTGATTGTTAACATGGCGGCAATTGCCCCAGCATACACAGCAGGAACTAATATTTCGATAGCCAATAAGATAATTTCACTGACTGCAACCATAACAGGATTATCTTCGATTACTTCCGATGCCATTGTAGCTCAATCATCTTTATCATTAGATGGTGTGTCTATAACGAATTTTGTTACTACGGTAGGCGAAACGGGTAGTGATTCAAAAATACCAACCGAACAAGCGGTGAGGGAGGCTATTGCAGCAGCATTTAGCGCTGTTCCGGTTTACAAGGCAGGTGATAATATTGTTATTAATCAAGACGAGATTAGCCTTGATCCTGATATTGTTATTGATACGATAACCATATCAGATACAACCGGCACCGCAACCCATGTATTAGGAATTGATGCTGCAACGAAAGTTGTGCAGTCATACGCGGTTGGTAACCTGGTTAAAAACCATGAAACTTCATTACTACAAGAGGGATCAATCCCATATTGGAAAACTGGGGATGTACTTACAGGGGTAGCTGGATTTACAATTGACCCAGACACTAAAATAGTTTCTTTGGGTGGTATTAATGTGGGTGTTGCAGAGGCCGGTGTAAAATTTGATGATTCAGGATTATTTGCCTCCACTTATGACATGACGTTGGCAGCAACAATATCCGCCGATCCTTTAATTAAACTGTTTGCCAGTACTGGTAGGATTTATGGTCAGCAAATAGTTGTTGGTGAAAACGCATTAGACCCCGTAACAACATACCCGCTTTACATAAAAGGAGCCTTGGGTGATGAATCTTACATCGAAAGTAATTTACAGGTAGTTGGTCAGGCATGGGTTAAATTAGAAACCGTTTTATGGGCAGCAAGCCATCAAATTGATCTTACAGCAACACCAACAAACATAATCAAGTTAGTTGATTCTATTGGGGCTGACAGGTCTGTAAAAATAACCGATGGATTAATTGAGGGCGCAAACTATCAAATCTTTATGTATGGTGGCGATGACGCTTCAACCGTAACGCTACACACCGATTCATTTGCCGTACTCGAAGGCGGAAACGTATTTACCCCGGCAGCAAGCACCTGGTACTCGTTTACTGGCGTTAGTATCAATATCAGTGGCACTGTAAAACTTCACGGGATTGTTGACTTAGCTTCTAAAAATTTAATCGTGTAAAACTATGAATGTAGTAAATTATCAAAGAGGTGCCGTTAACAGAAAAGCGTTCATGGGCGTTTCCCCGGAGTATGACACTACTTATGGGTTAACACAGGCTTTATTCGATAGAGGACTTGTTACTGGTTATAATGTAACAAATGTTGGTGGAACGAACCCGGTAACATTTAGGGTGCCTACATCAATTGATCTTCAAAAAGACTTTAAACTTCTTTTATCAGGAAGGCATTTGAAGTTGATAAAAAATGGTGTAGCCTACCCAAACACCTACGAAGTGTTAACATGCTCCTCTCTGGGGGTTAATGTTTACAATACGGTAGTCATTAAAAATGTGCTTGGGGTTACCGATGCCATTCCAACAGATTTCACGTCAATACAATTCGCTTGCCCCAGAGCAAAAGAAGCTTTAAGAGCAGATATTATCCCCTCGGTTGAGTTTGGCGCTTCGGAGTTTTATTGGCCGGCACAAAACTATTTTACAAGTAATGATGGCTATGTATTAAATGGATGGCAGTGGGTATTGCTTCCAAAAGTTAATCCAGCTTATCCACAGATAAACAGGTGGCGGTACAAACTTGGAAGTAAGTTTTATGAGGTTTATGATATTGATGCTATTCCTGAATTTACCGGCACGAACACCGGAGACGAAGTGATTGTAAGAGATATGGACTTTAGTGTGGTTATTGATGGTGTTACCCGTGTAATGCAATTAATCATGTGGAGGTGTAAAATCGGAGCAAACGGAGTTACAACCCCAACCCCAACAAGTGATTCGCTCAATTTAATTTTAAACAAGAATACATAATGAGTTCACGAAGAATATCGAATAGAGCAGACACAACCCTAACGGTTGGTCCGTTTCCTCACGAAGCTAAAGATGTTGTTGGCCCCGGGCAATTCTTCCCCACAATAGAACACCTTTTGCAGCCACAGTATTACGGCGTTCTTTATGGAGGGCAGCACGTAAAAGACACCAATTACGGTGTTACTTGGGAGCTTTATCTTGAAAATGAAGTATGGTACAACCGACTGTACAATGGAACGTTTTACGTGAAGGCGTGTGATGCCGGGGTAAATTCTATCAGTATTTCAGGAAGTCCTTTGGGGATCAGAGGAAATGGTACTCTTGACGGCGTTTCGTGCGTTGCGGAAGACATTGTATTTCTTGGAAGGCAATGGCCTCAATTAAATGGGGTTTGGATTGTTAAGGCTGGATTATGGGTCAGGCACCCTATATTCGACCAGTCAGCAGATAAACTAAGTGGGATCACATTTGTTGTAAGCGAAGGAACACAATATGCAAATTCACAATGGGAGTTTACTACCATTGGACCCGTTACACCGGCAACGCTGGCATCGTCATACCAAGAGCTTGCTTCCGATCCCGCATTGTTGTTATCATACACCTGGCTTAACTTTGAAATGATAAATGGATGCTACCCACAAAGAGATACAATTGAAATAGGTAGCGCTATTGAAAGGTTTGATTTTAATAATTTTGTTGACACTACCGATGGAGATGTGAATATTGGTGGGGTAATGTTTCTTTTACCTGGAAAGCCATATTACATATCCAAGATCGACGCATCAATAAACAAGGTGCTATTCGGTGGAACTGGTGAAGTCCCTTACTGGGTATTACTCGAGCAAAATGATTGGGTTGAATTTTTCCTTAAAGAAAACAACAACGTTTCTTCTGATAATTTTGGCTTTAAATCAAACAGAATCAACAAGACATTAACGCCAGCCGTAATTTCAGCAAACGGTAAGCTAACTGATATTCCATTGGGGTATCGGGTTTATTGTATTACAAGTGTTGTTGATGGTAATTCTGGCGATGTTTACATGGATTTCGGATCAGCAGGCGGCTTAAGTGATATTGATGTGTCGGCATCATTAACCGCGTCACCATACACAAAGGTAGTAGATGATAACACCATATCCGAAGTGTGGTTATCGTGTGCGGATTGGAGCGGAGGCACCGTTGAGGTTTCAATTTTAATCGTAAAAGAAGGATAAAAATTATGGGCGTAGAACCATCAGGAATGGGTAGAATAGGCAAATGGCCAAACTACACACAGTTTGACGAAACAGGACACATGACCTTTCATGGAAACGCAAGACCGTGGATAGACGAATTAGGCGATGCTTTATCTTTACAGCAAAGTGGGTCCGGGGTGGATAAGGAGTTGGTCGAAAATACGGTTAGATTTTCATCTGGTGCTACTTATCATGCAACATTTGCAAGCGCTGACGCAGCGGTAGCAAATCTGCAATTAAACCATTGTAAAGACTTATCATCTTCAATATACCCGCACATTCATTTTTTCCAGACATCAAACGCAGCTCCAAATTTTCTTTTGGAATACAGATGGCAGGTTGATTTTGGTGAAAAAGTTACCGCATGGACGAAATTAAAATGTAATCAAATAGCCCAGCCATATTCAGGTACAACTAAAAACAATATAGCTAAACCATTAACACCAATACCAATACC
>CAJATL010000225.1 GCA_903944895.1 uncultured Bacteroidota bacterium | reverse complement strand
GGGAAACTCTTTATGCAATTCGAGCAAACCTCAGCCGGTATCAAAAATGCCGGAGGCACCGGCCTCGGTCTTGCCCTGAGCCGCGAGTTAGCTTTGTTGATGGGTGGAAATATTACAGTTACCAGTCAGGAAGGTAAAGGCTCGGTTTTTACGGTAGATGTGCAAATCAAAGAAGGAAAACCAGAAGCTGTTGAATCTGCCAGCACAAAACGTGTCACAGGCATCGAAAACCAGCAGGAAACTTATCGCATTCTGGTTGTTGACGATAAAGAAGAAAACCGGCAGGTTATCGTAAATTTCCTGGCGTTGGTAGGTTTCCAGACAAACGAAGCCACCAATGGCGAAGAAGCCTTAGCGAAGTTTGAGCAGTGGAACCCTCACCTGATTTTGATGGACATGCGCATGCCTGTAATGGACGGCTATGAGGCAACCCGCCAGATAAAAGCCACCGAAAAGGGGAAACAAACGCCGGTTATTGCTGTAACCGCCAGCTCGTTTGAAGATGAGCATAAAAACAAAATTGCGCTCGAATTTCAGGGCTATGTTCGCAAACCATTTCATGAAAATGAATTGTTTGCTGCCATCGGCAAAGCTTTGGGCATCGAATACATTTATGAAGAAGAAAAAACCACACCACCTCCTTCCAAATATCTAGATAACGCAGCCCTGGTTGAGGATGATATTGCCCGACTGCCGGAAGAGCTTGTGCTAAATATTAAAGATGCTGTCGAAGTAGCAGATTTTCACCTGCTGCTCGAACTCATCAGAACGATCGAAAAAGAGAATTCTGAACTTGCCATTCACCTCTTATCGAAGGCTAACAATTATGACTACGGTTACTTTATGAAATTACTTGTTCCTAAAATTTATAAAAATGGAAAATAATCATCAATCAGCAGCCTGGCTTCGGCAAAGCCTTACTGAAACAATTTTGGGAAATGCAACAGCGATGCTAAAAAGGAAATTGCTCACCACGACAAAACGGAGTATGATGCTTATTTTGCTCCTCCTGACCACACTAACCGTTTTTTCCCAGCCAAAGCAATCTACAACCGATAGTCTGGCAGAACTACTGTCGTCATCCATCAACGACGACAGCAATAAAGTATTACTCCTGCTGGAGTACTACCGCTATTTAATGCCAACGAATCTTGACAGCGCTTTTACAGTATGCAAACAGGCAGTGGCCATCTCGGCTAAGATTAATTTCAGTTACGGGGTTATCAAGGGACTGAATGGTATGGCTGTAAATTATTGGTACAAGAATAATCCTGACCTGGCCATTCCGACGTTTCACAAGGCGCTATCCAGGGCAATGGAAGATAAAAACACCGACCTGGAAGCTATGGTTCTTAACAACCTCGGTACGTATTATGGCCTACTCGGAGTTTCCGACAGTGCAGAGAAATATCATAAAATGGCTATAAGTACCGGAAAAGCACTTCCCGACAAGAACCTTTACGCAAAGTCGCTCGGCCACCTGGGAATGGTTTATTCAAACAAAGGAAGCTTTATCGAAGCCATTCAATGCATTCTTGATGCGATCGAAATTTTTAAAGCCAGCCAATCGTCGCTTGATCTGGCAAATGCCTATAACGTCCTCGGGATGATCTATTACGATCTCGAAGATTTCGAACATGCAGTAAGCGCTTACCGTCTGGCGCTAAATATTATTGGCCCCGATGGTGAAATTCAACTGCAAATGGCCGTTTTCCAAAACCTTGGTAATTTGTATTTAGATATTAAAAAGGATAACGATTCGGCCCGGATTTTTACGACCAGAGTACTGAATTTAGCACAGGAAACCAACAATGAGTACCCGCGTTTATCCGCTTTGGTTAACCTTGGCAACATTGCTTTTGATGAGAAGGATTACCAACAGGCGCTGACAATTTACACCGATGCCCTTAAATCACCATTGATTCAATACAGAAACCAGGCTCACGCCACCATTCTTGGAAACCTTGGGTTGGTTTATCTGAGCCTTGGCGATTTGGAAAACGCAGAGAAATATGCAAAAAAAGGGCTTCAATTAGCTCAGGAACAAAAGTTTGTGACTATTGAGCAAAGTACCAACAAAACGCTTGGAGATATTGAAGCAAAAAAGAAAAACTACCGGCAAGCCTTTGAATATTTTAAAAGGTACGCCTCATTGTTCGACTCACTGTCGAACGAAGAGGTAAAAAGCAAAGTAGCCGAAGCAGTTTTCAGGCAAACCATCCAACAAAAAGAAAACGAAAACCTACTGCTGCAAAAGGACATTGAGATTAGCAAACAGACCATTCAGATACAGGGGTTTTATATTCTTACTGCCAGCGGAATCCTTTTATTGGTAGTGCTTTTACTGGTGGTCAACAAAAGGAACAACCGCAGGCTGCTTATCCTGAACAATCAGCTTGCGCTGAAAAACAATGAGCTGAAAAAAGTTTCTGCCCGTTTGGAATTGGCTACGAGTGCCGGCGGTGTTGGTGTGTGGGAATATGATCTTACCGAAAACATTCTGCTGTGGGACAATGAGATGTTTGCACTTTACGGAATTGACAGAGAGAATTTTGCTGGAACTTACCAGGCATGGCAGGCAACAATTTTTCCTGACGATCTGGTAAAATTCGGTTTAGAAATCCAAATGGCCATACAGGGTGAAAAAGAGCTTAAAACCGAATTCCGGATACTCTGGCCCGACGGATCCATTCATAACATCAGGGCGCTTGCCACACTTCATCATCACGATTCAGAAAAGGCATTTTACTTGTTGGGCACCAACTGGGACATCACCGAACAAAAGAAATCGGAAGTTGCACTCTTAAAAGCTAAAGCTGATGCCGAAGCAGCAAACAACTCTAAAAGCACTTTCCTGGCCAACATGTCGCACGAAATCCGAACACCGCTTAACGCGATTATTGGCTTTTCGCAACTGATGAACCGTGAAAAATCATTAACCGAATCACAAAAAGAATACGTCACTTCTATCAACCGCGCCGGCGAACATCTGCTTAAACTCATTAACGACGTCCTCGAATTATCGAAAATTGAAGCTGGCCGCGTGGAGTTAAAACCCACCAATTTCGATTTGCATGCGCTTTTAAAAGATATGATTATGATGTTCAAAGAACGGGTACAATCTAAACAGCTTCGCCTGGTTGTCGAAATTCCTGATGATCTGCCGAAATATATTTTTGCTGATGATAATAAATTACGACAGATTTTTATCAACCTCATCGGCAATGCCATCAAATTTACCGACAATGGCGGAGTTACTGTGCGTACCAACGTTATTAAAAGCAATGACGACACAAGCCGGCTAATTGCCGAAATTCAGGATACCGGCCCCGGAATAGCCAAAGATGAACTGGGAAAGCTCTTTCAACAGTTCGAGCAAACCTCTGCGGGGATCAAAAGCAACAGCGGCACCGGTTTGGGGCTTGCCCTGAGCCGCCAGTTAGCCGTTTTAATGGGTGGAAATATCACAGTTGCCAGTCAGGAAGGAAAAGGCTCGGTGTTTACGGTAGATGTTGAAATCAAAGCAGGGGTATCCGAAGTTCATGAAGCATCCATTACAAAACGTGTCACAGGCATCGAAAACCAGCAGGATACTTATCGCATCCTGGTGGTTGACGACAAAGAAGAAAACCGGCAGGTGATCGTAAATTTCCTCCAATTGGCTGGTTTCCAAACAAGCGAAGCCATCAACGGCGAAGAGGCCATCTCGAAATTTGAACAATGGAACCCTCACCTGATTTTGATGGACATGCGCATGCCCGTGATGGACGGCTATGAGGCAACCCGCCAGATAAAAGCCACCGAAAAGGGGAAACAAACGCCGGTGATTGCTGTAACCGCCAGCTCGTTTGAAGATGAGCATAAAAACAAAATTGCGCTCGAATTTCAGGGCTATGTTCGCAAACCATTTCATGAAAATGAGTTGTTTGCTGCCATCGGCAAGGCGCTTGGCATCGGTTACATCTACGAAGAAGAAACTACCACCGGCGCCACTTCCGGATATCTGGAAAACGCCGGACTAATTGAAGAAGATATTGCCCGACTGCCGGAAGAGCTTGTTTTAAAAATGAAAGATGCTGTCGAAGGGGCTGATTTTCACCTGCTCATCCAATTCATCAAAACGATCGGAAACGACAATTCAGAACTTGCCCATCATCTTATGTCGAAAGCTAACATTTATGACTACGATTACTTACAGAAGATCTTAATTTCAAAGATTACTAAAAATGAAAAATCAAACTGAATCAAACCGCAACATTCCCAATATTCTTGTTGTTGATGATGTGCCTGCCAATCTGAAATTATTGGACGACATCTTAAAATCCGAAGGGTACAAAACGCGTCCTGTGCTCAGTGGCGAACTGGCATTGCGGGCGGCCGAAAAAGAAAAACCCGACCTGGTTTTGCTCGACATCATGATGCCTGATATTGATGGTTTTGAAGTTTGCCGCCGGTTAAAAGAAAACCCGGATTTAAAAGACATACCGGTTATTTTTATCAGCGCTATCGGCGAAACCGCAAATGTTGTAACAGCTTTTAACTATGGCGGAGTTGATTATATCAATAAGCCTTTTCAGGCCGAAGAAGTTATAGCACGGGTTAAGACACATCTTAAACTTCGTTTTCAAAGCCAGGAGCTTCTGGAACTAAATGAAAGACTTAAACAACAGACCAAAGAACTTGAGGAGCTTAATGCAACCAAAGATAAATTCTTCACAATCATTGCCCACGACCTCAAAAGCCCTTTCAACTCCATCATGGGTTTTAGCGAAATGCTTGTCGAACAAGTCAGGGACAAAACGTATGACGGAATCGAACAATACGCCAACATTATCCTCGATTCATCCCAACGCGCTTTAGATTTGCTCATGAACCTGATGGATTGGGCGCGTTCGCAAACCGGCAAGATGGAATTTATTCCTGAATATTTCGAATTGGTGAATTTTATAAAAGATATTACTTCTTTATTTGAAGACATAGCCGGGCAAAAATCTATCATCATCAAAAAGGATTTACCTTTGAATGCACCTGTTTTTGCTGATCATGCGATGATCAGTACCGTGATTAGAAACCTGATTTCGAATGCCATAAAATTCACTAAACCTGGCGGGGAGATAACCATTTCGGCAATAGAAAAACCAGACCAACTAATAATAATGGTGAAGGATTCAGGAATTGGCATTTCAAACGACCGGATTGAAAAACTATTCCGCCTCGACGAAACCTATTCAACCCCCGGCACCAAAGACGAAAAAGGAACCGGTTTGGGCCTTATTCTCTGTAAAGAATTTATCGAAAAACACGGCGGGAAGATTTGGGTAGAATCTACTCCCGGCGAAGGCAGCATATTCATTTTCACAATTCCAAACGTATGAAAAAAAATACCGAAATCAAATCAACTT
>CAJATL010000224.1 GCA_903944895.1 uncultured Bacteroidota bacterium | reverse complement strand
TTTAATAATACATTCAGTTTATTGGCACCAAAGCCAAAAATCACACAATCAACCGAAAGATTTGGAATAATGTTTTCCATAATAGCAATGTGTATTTCTTACACAATGCAAAAGTAGCATTATTTATTATTTCCAAAAAAAAATTTAAAAAAAATTACCAAATCTAAAAGGCTATTAATCAAATTAATAATAGCATTCAGAAAGGTGTTAATTTCATTTTAATAAAAATATTAAGTTTTTTTTAATAAAAAATTTGGTAGTTTAAAAATAATTGTATTTTTGTCTGCGTAAAAAATACGCATTAATCAACAGATTGATAATATGTTTTTTGCAACAGTTACTTGATAAAGGGGTAATTTTTACGTAATAATCAAAGAAAGTCAGTTATTCTTCCAGTTCGAAAAGTCAGCATTTAATTCAAATAACTTAATTACTTAATTTCAAATCTTTAACTTATGAAAAAATGTCTTTACGCTTTGTTCAGGTTGGACACTTTACGGCAGAAGTTGTTGCTTTTGCTTGGAATTCTATTAATCGGTGTATTTAATACGCTTACCGCTCAAACTGTTTACCGCTATACCGGAACCGTTTCGGATGTTACAGGTGTAACGCTGCCAGGTGTTAATGTTATCGAAGAAGGTACAACAAATGGCGCATCAACTGATGCCAACGGCTTTTTTATGCTCGAGTCGGTTGCTCCAAAAGCAGTACTTAGTTTTTCGTTTGTTGGCTACGTTCCACAAAAAATCGAAGCTACAGCGGGTACTGCATTAAAAATTACGCTCGAAGAGAGTGTTGTGGCTCTAAAGGAAGTAATGGTTGTAGGTTACGGAACACAGAAAAAGAGCTACATTACCGGTGCAATTTCTAAAATTGATTCAAAGTCATTGAAGAGTATTCCATCAGCCAGGGTTGATCAGGCCATTCAGGGCCGTATCGCCGGCGTAAGCGTGCTTCCTAATTCAGGATCACCGGGTGCATCGTTAAAAGTTAGAATCCGTGGAACCAGCACCAATGGTAATTCTGACCCGCTTTACATTGTTGATGGAATGAAAACAACCGATATCAGTAATATCGAACCCTCCGACATCGAATCTATCGAAGTTTTAAAGGATGGTGCATCGGCCGCAATTTATGGAGCTGAAGCTGCCAACGGCGTTATTCTTGTAACTACAAAATCGGGAAAATCAGGCCTCGGAAAAATCAACTACGATTTCCAGTATGGAATTCAGACTCCTGGAAAACTTGTTGATGTGATGAATGCTAAAGACTGGACAACATGGGTTAATGAAGCAAATGTTGGCGTTACCATTCCTGCAAATCCACAATACAACACCAACTGGCTCGAAGAAGAAACCAGTACAGCACCCATGCAGAAACATTATTTGTCGTTTACAGGCGGCAATGAAAAATCAAGTTATTTATTATCTGCATCATACACTAATCAGGATGGTATTGTTGGAAAAGACAACTCGAATTACGATCGTTTCACTGTTCGGTTAAATTCTGATCACAAAGTTAAAAACTGGCTGGAAGTTGGAAACAACCTGACCATTTCACAAATTAACCGCGAAGCCATCACCGAAGATAGTGAGTTTGGTGGGATTATTACCGACGGACTTTTATTTGATCCGAGTGTTCCGGTGGTTTATGATGGCGCACTTCCTGATTTTGCTCAAAACGCTTTGAACAACGGTTACACGCTTTTGCAGAATGGTAGCGGCCAGTATTATGGTTTATCTCAGTTTGTGACTGGTGAAATTGCCAACCCAATGGCTAAAATTGCCCTCGAAAAAGGAAATACAAAGCAGAATAAGATTTTCGGAAGTTTTTATGCAAAATTTAAACTTTACGAAGGACTGACTTTTACCTCAAGACTAGGGGTTGATTATGCCGACCAGCTTTTCCATACCTGGTATCCATCATACTGGTTTTCGGCGGAACGTAATAATTCGACACCTAACGTAAGAGACAATACCGATACCTGGACCACCTGGCTCTGGGAAAATTATGCCAACTACACCAAACAAATCGGCGATCACAACGTAACAGCTTTATTGGGTATTTCGGCACAACGTAATCAACATAAATATCTCACAACCCTTTCGGGACCTATGTTTATCGAAGATGAAACGTTTGCCCAACATGGTGCAACACCGGTTGACGGAACTGTTAGCGGAAACCTCGAAGATAAAAGACTTCAATCCTATTTTGGAAGATTGTCGTACAATTATAAAGGTAAATACATGGTTGACGTGTCGGTACGTCGCGACGGATCATCATTACTTGCAGCCGGAAAAAAATGGGGAACATTCCCTGCCGTTTCAGCAGGCTGGATTATCAGCGAAGAAGATTTCTTTAAAACTTCAGCTATCGAATTCTTTAAATTACGTGCCAGTTGGGGACAAAACGGAAGTTTATCAAACCTTGGCTACGACCAGTTTACATCGTTAATTACAACTTCAGGGATAAAATATCCTAAACCAGGTGGCGGTTTTTATACCGGTGCTGAGCCTGATTTACTTGCAAATCCCGAATTGACCTGGGAAACTTCAGAACAGTTGGATTTTGGTGTTGACATGCGTTTCTTTGGTGGCAAAATGACTTTTGCAATGGATTATTTTAACAAGAAAACCAAAGACCTGCTCACACCTTCTTCACCTCCATTATCAGTTGGAAATGATGCCCCATTTGTTAATGCAGGTGATGTTACCAACAAAGGTTTCGAATTTGAACTGGGCTGGAGAAAAATGGATGGCGAATTTAATTACAACATCAACTTCAACCTCACCACGATGAAAAATGAGGTTACTTATCTTAACCCGCTGCTCGAAAGAGTTAAAGGTGCAAACGTTGGTACAGGCTGGACGGCTACTTATTTTGAAGAAGGACAGCCCGTTTGGTACTTCAGAGGTTATGATACCGAAGGAATTTTCCAGAACCAGGCACAAATTGATCAATATGTTGCCGATAACAACCTGACCGGTTATGCACCAAAACCAGGTGACCCGATTGTTGTTAATACAAATGGCGACAACGTAATTAACGAAGAAGATCAGACCTACATTGGCGATCCAAACCCAAGCACATTGCTTGGCGCAATGTTTAACTGCACTTACAAAAACTTCGACCTGAATTTGTTCCTCCAAGGTTCGTTTGGTAACGACATTCTGATGGCATGGAACCGCACCGACCGTTCGACTTCAAACAGGCCACAGTTTTTCTTTGACGACCGCTGGACCGGCGATGGCAGCACCAACGACTGGTTCCGTGCTGATCCTTCAAATCCTTACGCTTATTACAGCGACCTGATGGTTTATGATGGATCTTACGTCCGCATCAAACAAATTCAACTGGGTTATACTTTGCCTTCTTCGGTGATGAATAAAATGAAAATCGACCACCTGCGCTTCTATGTTTCTCTGGACGATTATTTCACATTCACCAAATATCCTGGAATGGATCCTGAAGCAGGAAGCAACAACAACAACAGCCAGGGTGTCGATCGCGGCGTTTATCCAATGCCTAAAAAATTCCTCATGGGTTTACAAATTTCCTTATAAGCTAATTTAATCATACTTTTAACTTTTAAAATTTAGAAAAATGAAAAATAATGCACTTTTAAAAATAATGGGAATCTTTGCACTTATCGGCGCACTCATGGCCTGCAAAAAAGATTTTCTCGAAACCGACCCTATTGGAAAGCTCTCGGTGGATGCATTTTATAAAACCGATGCCGATGCACTCAAAGCTGTGATAGCAACTTACGATATCCTTCAATGGATGTACGCCCGCGACTGGAACAGCGCCTATCTTGTAAAAACCTTCCCATCCGACGAATCGCTCACAGGTGGCGGCGACAGCGGCGACCAGCCTCCTTATCAGGAACTCGACATTTTTACCTATTCTGCAGGTAATCCTACCATCACAGCAGTTTATCAATCGTGCTATTATGGTATTTACCGGGCAAATATGGTCATCAACAAAGTGGTGGCCGAAACGGATGTACGCAAGCAAATCGTTGCCGAAGCAAAATGTTTACGTGCTTTCTTCTATTTTGAACTTGTTTCGATGTACGGTAAAGTTCCTTTGAATCTGACCGAACTTTCGCCCAGCGAATATGCCCAGCCTGCTGCTGAAGTAGCTGCTATTTATGCTCAAATCGAAAAAGACCTCAAAGAGGCCAT
Organism: uncultured Bacteroidota bacterium; assembly: GCA_903944895.1. Lineage (GTDB taxonomy): Bacteria > Bacteroidota > Bacteroidia > Bacteroidales > 4484-276 > CAJATL01. The sequence goes on along the minus strand of CAJATL010000224.1, from coordinate 775 downwards.
CGAAGTATTGCCGGTGAAAAGTGCGCTTGCTGCTGAAGACAAATTCAGAGTAAGTAAAGGAACCGCTCAAACTCTTTTAGGCAAAGCTTATCTTTATCAGGAAAAATGGGCTGATGCCGAAAATTATTTCGATCAGGTAATTGCATCAAACGAATATCAACTGAGCAGCGACTTCAGTACATTATTTCTGGTTGACCAGGAATTTGGTGTCGAATCGATCATGGAAGTTATGTGGGTAACAACCGAAGGTTATGATTGGGGAACATTCCAATGGGGTGGCAACAGGGCAATGGAAAATAACATTACCTGGCAGCTCACCGGACCAAGAGGTGATTACTTTAATGCCGGAACCAGCGGATTAATTGGCGGCTGGGGATTTAATTATCCTACATCTGCACTCTATCAGGCCTTTGTTGATGCAGGCGATACTTATCGTAAAACAAATACCGTCTGGAATACCGCCGACCTCGAAGCTGTTGGTGGTGGCTGGAGCAATCCCGAAGCATGGGGCTGGGATGGTTGTATCCGTATTAAATATGCAACACGGATGAGCGAAACCAGCAATGCCGGTGGTGCAGTTCCTGAATTAAATTATGGAACCAACCTTCGCCTGTTGCGTTATGCCGACGTATTACTGATGGCTGCCGAAGCCAAATATCGTGCCGGCGACGAATCAGGTGCACTGACCGAACTCAATAAAGTAAGAGAAAGAGCACAACTTGCCGATGTTACAGCTTCAGGCAATGCTTTGTTCGAAGCTATCGTTAACGAGCGC
>CAJATL010000223.1 GCA_903944895.1 uncultured Bacteroidota bacterium | reverse complement strand
GGAACCGTGTCTCCGGCCTGAAGTGCGTAATCAAAAAGCAAATGCTCGGTTGCAAATTCAAGAACATACACTATTGATCCTTCAGTTCTTACACTACAATATTCCCAATGGCTAAATGTGCTGGTGGTTGTGTTTCCGTTACTCCATTCGGTTGTAATGTCACCTGAGGCAAAAAAGTTGTTATAAATTTTACCAAGAAAGTTAGTCTGTCCATCCTGGAAAATAAGCAGCCTCCGGGTAGTAATTTCCCAGGGATTAGGGTTCCAGGTCTGAATATTTACGCGCCACATCGAGGTGCTGTCGGGTGGAAAAGGAATGTACTCCTGTGCTGAAATTCCTGATAGAAAAGCAAAAGCAACGAAAACAAGCGTAATTTTTTTCATAATAAAGTTGGTAAAATATGAAAACTAATATCTACGACCAAAGGTAAACTTTAATTTGGACAATGACTTTTCTTCTTTCAGGAAAATTTGAAAATTAATAAAGAAATTCTTCCAACCCCGATCTTTCAACCCTTATTAAAAAGCCCTTCAACCCTTAATTTCACTTCTTCAAACTCCGGATCAATATCAAAAATCAAATCCGGTTTTAAGTAAAAAAGCTGGTTATCTTTCTTAAACCTTTCTTCGCCACCGCCGGTAATGTTGAGCATAATCACCGCATCCTTTTCAACACGGTTATTTTCGACTGCTGCAATCAGCGAAGCAACGGCAACTGCTGAGGCAGGATGTACATCAATTCCTTCGGTTTTTTCGAATAATTTGCCGGCATTTCGGGCTTCTTCGTTGGTGGCAACCAGAATATCTCCACCTGCATCGGTAAGTGCATCAAATAAGCCACCTGCAATCGGGTATGGAGGTTTCCGGTTGGAAAGTACTTTGGCATCAATTATTTCCACCTGCCGGCGGGCTTCGTCTTCATCAAAACTGAGCATATTGCGTGATTTGGCTTTCCAGGCATTGTACATCGGGACAAAAGGAGCATTTTGCGAAACCATCAGTTTCATTTTGTGGGAACCGAATCTTCCATCTTCAATCAGCCGTAAATTTGCTTCCCAGGCGGCAATGGCGCCGGTTCCGCTCCCAACGGCCTGGAAATAATAATCCGGAATACGGCCGATGGTTGTGGCAGCAGAAAGTACCGTGGTTCCCATGCCGTCGCGGCGGGCTACGTTTTTGGCTCCTCCCTCGGCAAGAAAACCATCAATTTTACAAGCCAGGTTTGAGAGGTGGATGGCATCAAAATAATCGCTGCCAGTGCGCGATGCAATTAATTTTACATTGCTTTTGATGGGTGAATCGAACCAGAGCGCGTCAAGGTTATCTTCCGGAACGCAGAGCAGCAAAGGAATTTCGTTATCGGAACAGATTTTTGCAAAAGCCCGTGCCGTATTTCCGGCGGAAGCCACCACCAGTACTTTTTTATTTTCGCGGCCAAGTCGCGAACACACCGAAAAAGCTTCGGTCTCCTTAAAAGAACAGGTCCGCATTTTGCCGCCTCTTTCGGGCCAGTAACCGCTAAAAGTAATGAACAGGTTTGTAAGTCCCAGTTCACGGGCAAGACCTTCACTTTTATACGTTACCGGAGCCGAGGAACCTTCCAGGATATCATCAACCGGCAACCAGTCGGCAAATTTGTAAAAACCAAAACTATCGTCTCTCACGTTAAGTTGCTTGTTAGTATAGATTGCGCGGATGAGACCTGGTTTGTCTTCGCCGGGCGCATCAAGCAGCCAGCCTGTATCTTCAAAGGTTTTTCCTGAAACTATCGATTGTAAAATGTATGCTGTTTTTGCCATCTTTTATAGAATGATGTTTTGAAATAAAAATAACCGGCGGCAAATTTAAAGAAAAGGAAGTAAGGAAAGTTGAAAGAAAGAAAAATGAAATCAGACTTTCGCAATTTAAAGTTTTTAAAAATCATTTCTGAAAAGAATTTGACCGATATTTTAAAATATAGGCACTAATCATCAATGATTGCACATGGCTGAACTTGTAAAGACAACTTTGATAGTAACGAAATGCTTTAAGGATGTAATTGGTTTTTCATCATTAAACAACTTGTTGCAAGGCTAACTGACCATCCGAAGACCAACAAAAAAAAGCCTCCCGGCGAATGGCGGAGCGGCTTTTAAACCATCCTTCATTTAAAACCCTAAAAATAGGCTGTAAACCTTTTAAAGTTGCGATAAATCTAATTCTGTATCCTTCAAAATTTTATTCAACAATCCCGGACCAATGGTTTCAGCCCCGTGAACAGGCACAACTGTTCGTCTACCATCAGCATGTTTAAGGATATGATGGCTTCCTTTAATTCTTGCAACAGCAAATCCATGCTTTAATAATGCTTTGATCAGTTGATTCCCTGTAAGCCTGGGTTGTGTTGTGCTCATGACTAAACGGCTATGCGTTGAATTCCTATAAACTGGTTAAATTCGGTTGATTCGTCATAATCCTCAAGGCATAATTCGATAGCTTCCTTTATTCGTTCGTTTAATTGGTCGAACGATTTAGCCTGAGTATGGCAACCCGGTAATTCCGGAACACTTGCAACAAGATAACCTTCAGTATCTTTCTCGATAATAACGGTGAATTCATTTTTCATAAACGACAAGATTTTTTATGATTTTGATTTACAAAAATAGCCAATATGTGGTTGATTTTTATAGAAAAATTCAGATGTCCCACAGCCAATCCGTTAATTGGTTGGCTAACAAATGAATCGTGATTTTGTTGTTTAAATTTCAGACTTTCTGACTTCTCGCTGACAAAAGTGTCGTGAAACCAAAATTTCCCATAAGGTAATAAGGATTACATGGACACGAGAAACCTTTCTACTGAGGTTAAGAACATAAAAATAAGGTTTTTAACCATAGTAAAAAAGAAAGTTACAATCGGTTTCAAAACCTTATTTTACATTGAGCTAATCGAAGTGTTCCTTATCTTGTGAAGAATAAATTTGAAGGGTAATTTTTGTAAGTCACTTAAAATCACAAATCACAAAGGGCTAAGCGCAGTGCGCTCTGCGCTTAGCGACTTTCACAAATCACAAATCATAAATTTTTAGAATCACCCTTCCAGCTCATATTTCACCACGCCTTTGGTTTTCCATTTGCCGGATTTGTAGTAAAACCACGATAAAGTCATGCCAATGCCCCAACCAATCGGCACCGCCCACCAAATGCCGGTCACACCAATTTTACCTGCAAGAAAATATGAAGCCGGAACCCTGATCAGCCAAAGGGCGATAAGTGTTATAAACATAGGAACAACGGTGTCACCGGCTCCACGCATGACCGCAGTAACAACAAAAAGTGTCGAAAAAAGAATATAAAATGAGCCGACAATCACGAGATAATCGTTCCCTGCTTCGATCACCTCCGGATCAGGCGTGAAAAGGCGCATCAGTGCCCTGCCAAAAAAGAAAACGACAATACTAAAAAATATCGAAATTGCTGAGGTCATGAGCCATGTAGCCTGAAATCCGGCTTTTATCCTTTCGGGTTTGTTGGCCCCCAGATTTTGCCCCACAAAGGCCGAAAGTGCTGCCGCAAAATTCATCGCCAGAAGTGAGGCAAACGAATCAATACGTGCAGCAACGCCATAAGCCGCAATAGTTGCTGTCCCGAATTTATTTACAATTCCGTACAAAGCAATCAAACCCAGTGCTACAAAAGTCTGTTGTAACCCTGACGGCAGGCCAATCCTGATACTCGTTTTCATGATTTCATGATCGTACAGATACTTCCGGATGGAGATATTTACGATCTGATGACGTTTATTGAGATAAATCATCGCCGTGATAAAAGCTCCTGCCTGCGCAATGACCGTAGCTACGGCTGCTCCGGCAATCCCCCACTTAAAAACTACCACAAAAAGCAAATCAAGTACTATGTTTGCAACGGTGGCGAGGACCAGAAAATAAAGCGGGGTTTTCGAATCGCCCATCCCACGAAGGATAGCGCTGGTAGCATTGAACCCTACAAAGAAAATGGTTCCGGTAAAGTAAATATTAAGATAAAGTTTTGCCTGGGGAATAATTTCCTCGGGAAGGTCGGTAAGCCTGAAGATGGCGCCGCTGAAAATAATCCCGAAAACGGTAATAAAAATCGCTGCAAAAAACAGGATGATGTAAGTTGTGTCAACGGTTCGCCTCACTTTTTCGATGTCTTTGCTGCCGAAATACTGGGCGATGATAATCGTAAAACCAGAGGTAATTCCAATGATCATGGCTACCAACAGAAAGATGATCGGGAAAGATGCTCCAACGGCGGCCAATGCTTCATTACCGACATAATTCCCAATAATTACGCTGTCGGCAACATTGTAAAGTTGCTGAAAAATATTGCCAAAAACCATCGGCAGGGCAAACTGAAAAATCAGCTTCCCTTCTTTTCCAACTGTTAAATCTTTCATTGATAACATGTAAAAGAAACGCCGGCAGGCATTTCCCTGGTCAGGGTTTGCTCAAATATAGCGGCGTCAAAGAGAATTTTACTCTTTCTGCCAAACAAAAAACACCAATTCAATTTACTGCTTCGGCTGCTCTTTTGCCGAAGCATTTTTATTAAGGTCAGAAGCAACCTCGTTTATTTCCTTTTTAACTTCATCGGTTTCGTTGGATGCATTTTTAAACTCTCTCACGCCTTTTCCTAATCCACGCATTAATTCGGGGATTTTCTTTCCGCCAAATAAAAGCACTACAACCAACAAAATAATCAACCATTCCGACATTCCTGGCAT
>CAJATL010000222.1 GCA_903944895.1 uncultured Bacteroidota bacterium | reverse complement strand
TCAGAAATATTTTGGAGCATAATTCAACAGATTGATTAAAAATATTTCTGAAGCCACCCAACGGGCGGGCTGCCATTGTCAGAAAAGAAAGAAGAAAGCAATGGCTGTCCGGGCTTGACAAAGGATATTTGGCTGGCTGTATCTTTGCAAAAATTAATAACCACCCCTAAAGAAATGAGACTGCAACGAGATTGCATCATAAACAACAGGTAGATTCAAGAATGACAGTTTAGAAGAGATGGTTTTCTGAGCGGCGCACCCCAAAAGATAGATTTTAAGCGCCGGATTTTCTTTTTTGCCTCGCTTTTTCTTTTAAAAAGAAAAAAAGAGCGGAAATATTCAGCTTACGCGGTAAATGTCAGGCGATTAACTACGATAGAATTACAAATAAATTTTAATCGTCTGATATTTACCGTCTTGGGCGCTTTTTTGGCATCAAAATTCAGCTTAAAAAATATTTTTATGCCAAAAAAGCGCAAAAAAGTGGTTAGATTCGCTCTAAATAATGCCTCCTGTGCTTGATTATCAGCGTTTAAACCTATGTTTGGAAACTTTTTTAAAGTTTTACAACGTAATTCTGGACGACCCGCCCAGCGGACGGGGTGCAATGACAGCCCTTTCATATAGCGATATATGACGTGCCACAGTGCGAACTATTGAGCGGAGTATTGAGCTGTATTGAGCGTGGTGTATTGTCATCAATCGAGCATTGTATTGCGCTGTATTGAACAACCTATTGCCATCAATTGAGCGGTGTATTGCGCTGAATTGAGCAGCCTGTTGTCACCAATTGAGCGGTGTATTGTGCTGTATCGCGTGCCCTATTGCCTACTATTGAGCGTGGTATTGGCTGTAACTGCTTATAATAGCGCCTGTTATGGTGCAGAATAGCACAATCCAACCAGTGGTTGATATGGTCAACCACTGTTAGAATTGATTTAGCATCGCCTGGCATTGAATCTTTCCGGTTGGTAGAACATTGAAGCCTTTTCAAGGTAAGAATTTTGGTTGGCTGTTTACTTTGCCAAGAAATTTGAGTAGCAGCAGGGTAGGTTGGTTTTATTCCAGTTTTTTTTGCCGATTCATGAAAAGAAAAAACTGGTGCGCGCACCAAAAATGATGACTGTACATTGGCGCGCAGTTTTCTTTTTTGCCAGGCTTTTTTCTTTTTGGAAAGAAAAAAGCGGCGATTTTTTAATATTTTGGGTAAAAAACCCTTAAAAATAGCTGTTGAAATGCCAAAAAACGGGAATGATTGAGCATTTTTTGACCTTTTTTTCCGGAATTTTATATTTAAAAAATTGGGATACAATAATTTAACCTTTGAAAACTTTTTGAAAGTTTTAACGATAGTTAAATCAGGCCGACCCGCCCAGCGGATAGGGTGCAATGACACCCTATTCAAATAAGGAAATATGACAGCCCTAATAGGTTCTGGTAATAGCTTGTTTGGTGCATGGTATTAGTTGTAATAGATTGTAATATAATCCATTATGGTGCTGAATAGCACATTCCAACCAGTGGTTGACAGGGGCAACCACTGGTTTGTTGGATTGTTGAAAACTTAGCATTGAATTACTCAGATAGTGAAAAGGATAAACATTTTTGGAATTGTGTTTTACAAAACCATTAATTCATCGGCAATAAAATTATCGTGTAATTGCATTGAAATTGCAGACTTTATTTTTATTTTAATGAAGTTGTGAATTAAAATCCCAAATTGATAAAATCTTACAATATTCATTCTGGTTTGCATTTGAAAACCCTATGATTTTCAACCAGGATTATCTCGAAAAACAAACGTCGCAATCTTCAGTAACTTTAATCATGTAATCCTTGCCCCGATGGAAACCGCTAATTGTTCCTGTAAAGTATGAAGTAACAAAACATACTTTACAAAAATCATATTTTGTGCCTGGCTCCCGGTAAGCTTTACTTTTATCACGCTTCTGATTATTTATGGTTTATAATATTTTCTAATGTTACATCTTTTTACTATTTGATCCCCAAATTGAGATGTTTAACCACCTATAGTTGGGCTAATTCGTGTTCATAGAAAAATCGGGGCAGGCTGCTATGTTCAGAAATTTGATGTTAAGTAAATCGTTCTTGCCTTCTTCTATCTTCTCTACTACCATTTACTTACCTTTAAACTCCCTACATTCTGCCCTTCAAAAAGCAGGTTGATGATATAGTTTCCCGAAGGGAGTTTGTTGCCATTGTCATCATCAGCATGCCAGCGGAGGTGGAAGTTGCCGGGCTGGGTGAAGGTGTCCAAAAGGGTTTTGAGTAAGCGCCCCTGCATATCGTGAATCTGAACGATATAATGCCCTTCTTTGAGCAGTGTAAATTCGATGGCAGTACTTTGCTGGAACGGGTTAGGACTGGCTTTAATGCCGCTTGCAAGGAATTGTGGCCGTGGCTTGATATTTACGGTGGTGTCCTTAAACTCGTAAGCACCCATATCAATCCTGCCGTAGGCAATGCGCGGGTTTCCGGCAATATCCGTAGCGGGAAGGTGGATGGTGTCGTTGCCGTGGGTGTAAAGGATGTATTTGCCGTTTTCCTGTTTGATGTATGGCGGTTCCATGCCTGGTTCGTACATGGGTGTGCCGGTGTTGATGCAGGGGGAACCTGCCTGAAGTTCGTAAGGATGCTCACCCGTTCCAACAAAAAGTGGGTTACCCTCGATGTTGTTGATGCCATAGTGCAGGATATTGTAATTTTGATAGTTCCAGATGTCGTCCATACCCTGTTCGATAAGGGAATAATCAAGGTATAATTCGCCAGGATTGAATAAAGATGGTTCCAGACCAAGAATGATGGATGGATGCTCGTTGCCGTAAAAAATGGAATTATATACATGGGAAGTCATGTCTTCCCAGGTTGCATAGGCTCCGGGCAAATGATTATCGTTTTCATTGTCGGCAACAGTCACGTTAGTAATATTGTTACTGCGACCGTTTACCAGAAAACATGCAAGGTATTCTGCCCCCCCCCACCAGTCATAATTTTTATTTCCACAAATTACTGCGCCGGCAATGGTAGCTCTGAGAGGAAGATTAATGTATGATGTAGTAATTACAAAAGCACCACCATTAAACCCGTATCCGGCTAAATAATACGAGTTATTTATTACTGAAATATTTCTTGCAATGATTGCGTCTCTCAATATTTGGTCACTGTATGAGGCAGTAATAGTCTGACCGCCAAAATTATCCATCGCTGAGATATTATTTAATGATAAAAAATCCATCGTTATTAGGCGACAAGCGCTTGATGATAAGCCATAACAATTTTGAATTTTTAAGTTCTCAAGTGAAAAATTATAGTATGTCGCATCCAATGCTATCGAACCTGGCTTAGAATGTGAATCCAAATATGTAATCGAATTACCATTTATCAGTGTAAGGTTTTTTATTTTCATACCAAAGGAAGTCGAATGACAGCTATAGTGAAACCAGCTTTGTTCGGCATCGAGTATGCAAGTGTTCATGTCTTCACCTTCGAGGCTCGAATTACTGCGGGCATTAATGGGATAAATCTCTCCGTTTACTGATGGGCTATAGATTCCTGGCATGACATGCACGGTCCTTTTATAGTTTGTATCCGGGTTGATTTTCATCATAGCGTACCAAATGTTCTTTAAAGGTTCTTCAGGTGTCAAACCATTATTAACATTGTCGCCGTCGGGACTCACAAATACATCCGCATCCTCAGGTTCGATCATGGCATAGTTAGCAACAAGCTCGATATTATAAACAGGTGCTCCGTTTCCATTTGAGTTAAAGATACAATATCCAAGATCTTGCATAGTTGTTGAAGTATCAACTCTAAATACAGGCATAGTTAAACTTATATGTTTATAAAAATCATTTCCAACAATGGAATGATTAAGATAAATATTGTTTAGATTGATCGTATCCAACTCTAAATATTCTCCACCAAAGTACCATAGTCCACCACCCCTGGCAAATGCAATATTATTTCGAATTGTAGTCCCTGATAATATCAATGATGAATACATGGCTTTAATTCCTCCTCCATCTCGTTGTGCAAGGTTATTTTGGATCATACAACCAACAATATTCATATCAGCATAGTACATCAGGATACCTCCACCCCAACCCATGTACTGGCTAGGGTAATTGGTATTGTTAAATCTGGCATCACCATTCATAATCGTAAAGCCACAGATGTTTCCTGTGGTACCGGTAGGGAAATTATCGGCAACAATTACCGAGTTTTGGATGGTACTTCCATCAATTATGGTCTGGTAAATGTATAGCTTTTCCCCGGTTGTCAGGTATAGGCTGGCCAGGGTAATGGGTTTGGCATTGATGTGAAGATTTTCGTAGTAAGTTCCCGGCCACACCAATACGGTATCGCTTATGTAGGCAATATTAATTGCCGACTGTATCTTGATAAAATTGCCCGTTCCGTCCTGTTTTACCGTAAAGATGGTGGCGTGAGAAAGGGCATTGACCGTTAGAAGAAATATAGTAAAGATGAAATATTTCATGATTTTTGGCTTTTTTACCTCACCCCCTGCCCCATCTTCCGCCGGCTGGTGGAAGAGGGGATGGGGATGGGGCGATTATTTAATCAACACAACTTTTTCGTTTTTAATTATCTTATCGTCAACCGTTAACCGGATAACATAAATCCCGTTTTCGGCTTGCTTTCCTAAGGTATCCGTTCCTATCCAGCCGGCATCGTACAAACCTTCGGGATAATTACCGCGGAGAAGTGTTTTTATCGTATTGCCCTGAAGGTCGTGAACCGTAAGCGATACATTTGCCTGCCGGTTTAGCACAAAACTCAACTGGGTCGCACTGTTAAAGGGATTGGGCGAAGCGGGTTGTAACAAAGCCACAGGAATTTCATCCGATGTTTCACCCGATTTGAACGAAAGGATGTAGTAAGCTTTATGTTCGCCGGTATAAACCTTTCGACTCATTCGTTTTCGGGTAACCGGGTCAACCACCGAATATTTGTCTGGACTCATTTTTACGGATTTAAAGCCGCTCCAGGTCTCTATTTCGATGGTTTCACCCGACTGTGTTCCGGTAAGGTAAGCATTCACTTCTACAATCGAATCGCCCGGTTCAACGATGGCAGCTCCCACACAGGAATCGTTCACGATCAGCCCGATTTCTTTAATGTCGTTTATGCTGTCCATTTCGAAATAAAAAGGTGTGTATTCTGCTTTCTCTTCGTACGAATAGTATTCTGTTGGAGTATATTCGAACCTTTCAGCAGGTTCAGATGCATAATTCCAGATCAGTTCGCAATCTTCTGATACGGTCACGATCAGTCCATCACCAAACTCGATGGGAGTGATGGTTGACGGACCAACCCATTGCCCGTTTATTTTTAC
>CAJATL010000221.1 GCA_903944895.1 uncultured Bacteroidota bacterium | reverse complement strand
TTAAAAATAAATCTCAGCCACAATGTTGCCGAAAGGAATCGCTTTTTCGATTAAAATATCTCTTGCTTCCACAACCATTTCGGCACTGCCACAAAGGTAATATTTTTGATTGGCTGGTAACGTTTTCTGTTCGTTGAGCCAATGTGTAAGCCTGCCATGATAAACATTTTCAGCCATTTCCTGCGTACAGCAACGAACGTAGTTGTCTCCCAGATCATTAATAAATTCATCTTCAAAATAAAACGAGTTAAGATAACGCCCGCCATGAATCAGGGTTTTACCATTTTTCAATCCTGATCGCCACATCGAAATAAAAGGTGCAATTCCGGTTCCCGAGGCAATCCAAAAGGCAGGTTCATTAGTTCCAAAAAAATTGCCCATTGGTCCGGTCGTGAACAGGGAATCACCTGGCATTAAACCGGCAAGTTTTGGAGTAAGTTCCCCACCAGGCTTGATATTAAAAATAATACTGATTTCGGATTCATTGTTTCCACTGGCAATGCTGTACATCCGGGGTTTTTCGTCAAGGTTTACAGCAATTGCAACAACCTGTCCGGGAATAAAGGAGAAATTACGCTGGTATGAAATCACGAAAACACCAGGGGCAATTTCTGTTTTCCTGGTAAGTTTAGCTTCGTTTAATTCCATTTTAGATTTCGACATTGGTGATAGGATTGTTAGAAATAGAAATTTATTTTAGCCCGTTGGCGATAAAACATTCACTGTATTTTTTATCGGAACCCTGGATATGATTGACTAACCAGCTCTTTAAAAACTTGAAAACCTCGAATGAAAGAACAATATTTCCTGCCTCAAACCTGGTTTTAAATTTCATAACGGTATCAATAAATTGCTGATGCTCGTCGATGTGAGCTTCACTCCCTTCATAGTTAAAAGCTGCAAAACATTTCTCTTCGGTGGCAAAATGAACCTGCGTGTAGCGAGCCATTTCATTGAGAATTTCGTTGAGAATAATGTTTGCCTGTCCATCAGCCATCGCATCAAAAAGCTTATTGATGAGTTTTACCAGTACTTTGTGCTGGTTATCAATTTCGACAATTCCAACACTGAATTGATCCGTCCATTTTATAAAAGCCATAATTTTTGAATTAATTATTTTGAATTATGAATTTGGAAGTCCGAATTTCGTTACCGTCTCTAACAATCAAGAAATAAATACCATTCCTATGATCGGATAAATCAACGACAAGTGGGAAATATTTCAGGCTGGTTCCGATGTTTTCGAAAACTATCTGACCTAAGCTGTTTACGATCTGAACCTGGTGTACCGAATTTTCATTACCGGGGAGTTGAATACTGAAACGTCCGTTATTGGGGTTTGGGAAGATATTGAATCCCGGAAAATCAACATCAGCATCATCGTCTATTCCAACATGACTAACGAATTCAAACCAGTTCAGGTTAAAACCCGCTGTTTTTATGAGAATTCTAAAAATATATTCACCTTTCGACAAGGTCACATCTTTGGTAATTGTTGTCCAGATTTGCCAACCGCCGGTGATGGGAAGAATGAGTTCGTGAAGAATTACATTGGTTTCTCCCACAATTTGCAATTCAATTTTTCCGGCTTGTTGTAATGAAGCCACCCGGTATTTTACAGTGAAAGCGCCGGTTTCGGTAACATCAACCAGGTAATCGAGGTAGTCGCCGGCATCAAAAAAACCAACATTAAGGCCACCGCCAGCGTCTGTGGTGGTTTCTGTCTGAATTCCAAAGCTGCTGCTAAAGTCCTCGGCTTGAATTAAACCAGGAATCAATTTTCTTTTTGGCAGATTATTGGTAACTGGTTTCGAAAAAAAAACCTCCAGCAAAGTTCCATCCAGTGCATGAATCCCGGTTCCATCATACGAAACCTTGATTACATCGCTGTATTTAAACTGCTGGCCAACCGTTAATGTAATAAGTTTTGGATTTACCTGATCGATTTGAACATTTGTAACGGCGGCTTCGACATTATTTATCAAAACTTTGAAACCTGCAGGAGCTGCCGGCAATATAGGATTCATCGGTTTGTTTAAAACAACCTGCATCGTGCCGGCATCTCCGGCAGTGGCTGCCGAAATAAACCTGGCCGGAATTGTTGTTGGTTCCCCTTTTTGAATTGAGGTTATTCGATTAAAATTAAAGCCTCCCACATCAACTACAAACCTGAGCCGGTGATTCCCCTGTTCCAGAATAATATCAGAAATTGTAACGGTTTGCCAGCTTTGATAACCACCTGTTGACGAAAAAGTCATTTTTGGAGAAACATCAACTTCATCAAGCTGAAAATGAAAACCGAAGCCTGTATTAGGACATGCAACACGTACCTGCAAATCGTAAACTGCCGTTGCAGCCACATCCAGCGTGTATTGCAGCCATTCTCCATCTTGAGTCCATCCTACATCAAAACCATTCGAATTCTGAACATCCTGGCATTTCTCAATATCAACGCCATCGTTGCGGTAATTGTCGCCTGAATTCCAGGAAGTATAAATGCTGGTATTTGAATGATAATCAGCGGTATCATTATCAAAATAGGCATCATTGCAGGAGCCAAGATCGAAATTGGGGGCAAAAATTGCTCCGGGGGCAGTATGCTGTGAAAATGGTTTTGCTTCGGTAGTATAAACCTGCCTGAACATGGCATCAATTACGTCTTTGTGAAATTCACAATTTTCGAGTTTCTGATTTTCGGCAACCTGGGTTAAGGTATTTAAAGCAAATTCGGCGGTTGGCTGGCCTCCCTGCCCCGACCAATAATTGAGCAAAACCTGGTAATCGTTGGTCAATGGTGATGATAAAGGTCCGGCTATCGACCCGATTTTCTTCATCGGCCACCAGGCCCAGCCAATATTTTGGCCTTCCAGTAGCTTGATGCAATCGGTAAACCAGACATTTGAGTTTTCGCCGCTCTCGCCTAGCCAGATCGGAATATTATAGGTATTGCGCATGTTGAGCATCCATTGAATATCGCTCACATTATTATAATTCCAGTATTTGTGAAAACTATAAACCATGTTGTTGTCCCAGGGTGGCGTGAGGCCCGTAAAATCGTTTGCAAACCAGTTACCCTCGATAAAAATAATATGATTGGTGTCAACCGCTCGAATGGTGTCGGTTAATCGTTGGTACAAATTGCGCAAAGCTGTGCCACCAGGCAAATTATAATTGGTTTCATTGATGAGGTCGTAACCGCCGATCCATGGTTTGTTGACGTAATGTTCGGCCAGTTTTCGCCAGAGGGCAACCGTTTTATCGCGGTTTGCCTGGCTCTCCCAAAGGTTTGGTTTTGACGCATCCCCATCACAGATCGAAAGCTCATTGCCTTGTCCGCCGGGCGCTGCGTGCAGGTCAAGGATCAGGTAAATCTGGTTAACCTCGCACCAGGCAAGCAAACTATCGGTAAGTCGAAAACCTGTTTCGAGCCAGGTATTTTCACCTGGAACCGGCTCTTCCTCAATAGGAAGCGTAAATAAATTGTAATGAAGCGGTAACCGGATCGAATTAAAACCCCAGGCTGCCAGGGAATCAACATCAATTTTGCGCACATGATTTGCGCGCCAAGATTCATAAAAAGTTTCAGTATTATCTTCACCAATCAAAGCAGCGATTTTTGCCTTGATCTGATGTTGGGTTGGCGCAAAACCCGCGGTATGAAGCATGTAACCTTCCTGAAGCATCCATCCGCCAAGGCCCATTCCGCGCAATAAAATTTCCTGGTCGCCTTTAACAATTTTCTTTCCCTGAACTTTTAAAAATTCCTGCGCCTGAACGGAATTTATCAAGAAAAAAACAAAAAACAATGTAAAATAGGTTGAGAATAGGTTGAGTTTTTTCATTTTGAGCATATTTATTTAGCTGAAACATTTAGCAAAAATAGCGTTAATTATAGTTTTTCAAAAAATAGAGATTTGATGCCTGCACCTGCCGGATGAAACCTATTTCAAAATAGCCGCAGCCCTTACCGGCGAACCATCTCCATCTTTAATTTTAAGCGGAAATACAGCAAAATCGAAGGCTTTGTTGATTAATCTTACCAGATTAGTAAGATTTTCGATGATGATAAGCCCATTGCTGAGCACCAGATTGTGATTTTCAAAATCTTTTGAACTGATTGAATCAATTGAAATTACATCAAGGCCGATGCCTTTCAGGTTACAGGACAGTAAAAAACTGCAGGCTTCCTTTGATAGCACCGGGAAATTACCGAAATATCTGTCACTTCCCCAATGATCCGACCAACCTGTGTAAATCAAGGCAAAATCAGCAGCGGCTAATTCTTCGCTGTACATTTTTACGTGCTCAACATCGATAATCTCCTGTTCGGAAAACCCGGAACAATCAACCAGAATCCCCTTGCCGTAAAAATCCGACAAAGGCAGCTTATCGGTGGTTAATCCATTATCGAAAAAATGTGCAGGTGTATCGAGGTGTGTGCCTGAGTGTGTAAACATCGTAAGCTTTATCACCTGGAAACCATCACGCTGATAATTGTATTTATTTTCGAGGTGTGGAGATTCTTCGCCAGGATAAGCCGGCATATTTTCCTCGATGATGTGGGTAAGATCAATTACTTCCATGTTTTTTGGTTGCGAAGATAATTGATTTTGACAGGCCGGAAGATCAAACTTCGCTGAATTTTTTTCTAACATTTTCGATTATTGCCAACTCGGATGGTTCGATTCCATTGTAGGCCAGGGCAACTTTCCCGATAATGTGCAAACAGGTGTTTTTCATGTTGGTGTCACAAACATCTTTATTCAGGTCGTAAAATCTGATAAACTGATCGAAAGCTTCATTCATCGGAACATTTTCATCACGCAAACGGTTGAATTCTTTTTCGGTATAGAACGCCTCGAGCGCATGACGCCCATCAAAATTATCCTTTTCAATCGCAATAATCTGCGTGATTACAAAATGAAAAACGCTGGCCACTTCTTCCTGTTGGATTGCCCCATCAGCCTTTGCTACAGCATAAACAACTCTTCCAAGTGCCGTATAGAAATGTTTTAAATCCATGGCGTAAAAATAAGGAAACCAGAATTTATTAATGAAAATTTGATAATCTGAAAAAGATCATTGGGGTAAATAGCTGGTATTATTCGGCAATAGCTTACTCAAGCCTGATAGCAATAAAAGCTTTTTTGGGCAAAGCACGATAAATTGCACGTGCATCTTTTGCAGGTATTTCGACGCTGATAAACGGTTGATATTCGGGAGTCTTTAATTCCATTGCAGTTTTAAGGAAACTCAAGGTGCGTTCATACCTTTTTTTCATCAGGTACTTCTTTGCCGAATTTGATTCATCAATTTCACTTTGGCTGATCTGTAATAAAATACCTTTATTGAGGTAGGCTGAAAATAAAACAGGTTCCAAACGAGCAGTGTCGGGAATTGAAACATCGTTTTGTGCTTCTATCGTATCCTTGGGCGCCATTTTTAAGATGAAGGGATCTTTTTCGATGGTAGCAAACATACTGTCAATCTTAAAAGGCGACGAAAATTGATTGATCAGTGCAATTCCTTCCATGCCATCAAAAATTCCGCTTTTCCTGAATTTCGCAATTTTTACAGTTTGTAAGGCAACACCTTGAATTTCGATACTTAACAAACTGTCTTTAAGGTTAATTGCAAGATAAATGGAGTCGGTAGCCAGCATATCAACTTTTGATTTCAAATATGCTTCTTCTTTTTTAATCCGGAATAATTCAGCGTCGGCTTTGTAATCGATTATTCCGACAGGGTGTGGTTTTGGATTAAATGCTTCGTTAAACTGATGCAATTTTTCTTCAGGAGAAATATAGGCCAGATAAGCCAGATAACCCATTGCTGCAAGAACCAGCAATACGATCAAAAATAAAAGCCAAACGATCAGCCGTCGTCCTGTGGAGGAGGTTCTTCGGGGCAATTCCGCTGAAGAATCATTTTGGGTAACCTTTAATTTATTCATGCTGGAATTCCGGATTAATAAATGTAAACTTTTGATCCAATACTTAAAGTACTGAAAACGAATTCCAAATCTTCATCATTTAATCGGATACAGCCATGTGTAACCGGCATTCCCAATAATCGTTTGTAAAGGGTACCATGAATCATATATCCGTCGCCCAAAGTCATGGCATAATCGCCCAAAGATCCGTATTCGTAGCGCGAAGAATGACGGGCTGAAGGCACAGGCAAGCCCTCCTCTATAAAAGCCCAGTCAGGTTTTACCCAAACAGGAGCAGTTGTTTTTCCCCGTATTCTCATAGCCCCTCGTGGAGTTTTAAAAACCCATTTTTTATCAGCAGATTTTTGCAAAATTGTGTTTTTACCTGTCGAGCACTTTCCTTCACGAAGGAGGTTATTGCCTGAATAAAGCTGAAACTCGTTATCGGTGGTATTAATAATAATGTATGGTGTTTTGGGAAGCAATAAAAGCAATTGCTTGTTGTAGCCCGATATTTTTTTATCGGCACTACTAATTTCGTTTGAAATTGCATTAACGTTCTCTTCATCAGACAAATTAACGAAAGCGGCCAGCGAATTTGATATTTTCCTGTCCTGGATTTCTGATATTCCAAAGAGCAGAAATCCGGCAACCAAAACGAAGAATAGAATCAGGCCACTGATCCAGATAAATAATCTGAAGATAAATTTCATGGTTGCCAGAAATTTATTCTTAAAACCTGATTTGGTTGCAGGGTGATCAATAGTGTCCACAATCATAACGGGTTTATAACCGTTGGCTGGAGTAGTTCCTGTGGATTTATCGGAAAATTCTCTATTTATCATTTTCAAAACACTATTTCATTAAAAGTTCATTAATAGGAACCAGCGAGCCAACTATGGTTATAGGTGTACCTTCAGAAACGCTATTATATAAATCATCCATATCATGGTTGGTGAAAGCTACACAGCCATTAGTCCAGTTCACCCCTTTTCCTCCACCACCGTGCAATTCGAGCAAGTCACCGATATTTGCGCGGCGTGGGATGTTTCCCTTTCTCTTTTCTTCGGCAAAACGCTTTTTGTCGGCCTCATTTGGATAATCAATTAACAAAGCTTTATGGTATTTGGTTTGATTTCCGGGTTTCTTTTTTACGACTTTGTATTTTCCTTCGGGAGTCTTTTTATCGCCACGGTAACGTTTTGTTCCAATCCAATTTTTGCCCAATTCAACTTCATAAGTCTTTTTTAACACACCATTTTTATAGAGGTGACAAGCTTTTGAAATTTTATCGACGACCAGCACCGTGGTGTGATTATTCCTGGAGTAATCAACAGTTTCCTTGAACAAACGTTGCCACAAATTGTAATTGGTAAAATAATCATCCAACATTCCTTTTGCAGAAGTTGTTGCACTGTTAACTGCAATTTTGGCTTGCTTCACCCTGTCGTTACAAACCAGAAAATTACCGCTTGCGTAACTAACTTTTGCTTCCGAAAGCAGGAGTTTTCCTCGCTGATAGGTTTTACGGATTTCGTCACGAACAGGCAAATCAACGAATGCATGATCAAATGCTATGATCTGCTTTTGAATAAGGTTAATTTCAACCTGAACACTTGACTGAATATTTGCTGAGGTAGATTCGGCCAGCTTTTTGGCGTCAGTTGCTTTACGTTCGGAAACCATGGCAAAAGTAACGCTTTTGCCAAAATTGCGGTTTAAAACAAATCTTTGGTTTTGAAGTTGCCAATTAATAATGGCTGAGTCATACAGCAAGGAAGCTTCTTTAAATAAGCCAGGAGCATAAATATCGGCTCTTGACTGGCGAGCGCCTGCCAGAGCGATTCTGGCCTGATCGATTTCTTTGTCGGGAGTTTCAGGTAAGTACGAAAAAAAAGTAAAAATTCCGATGGTGAGCACCCCCACAATAAAAATGATGATAAAAAAAACCCAAAATGACCGATAATACTTCATAAAGCTAAAAGAATGGTAAGAAAAAACCCCGGAGAAAAATCCCCGGGGGTGTACAATTTATTTCAAAGCTGCCTCTCGGAGGCTTATTTACGTCCGCCTTTTGATTTTTCAATGGCTGCTTTCAACTCAGCGTTGATTCCCATTGATTTTTCTTTAGCTGCTTTGATTTTGTCCAAAGTTCCAAGTAAATCGCCTGTATTGAGCATGTTTTGAGCGTCAACAACTGATGCATCAATGCCTGCCATGTCGGCTTTAATTTGCTCGAGAGCTTCTCTGCCTTCTTTGCCTTTTGGAGCTTTGGTAAGCAGATCCTGATTTTCTAAAACAAGTGCAGAAACTTCGGTCATCGTTGTATTGATTTCCTGTTTTACTTCTTCAATACGAGCTAAAGTACTTTCTTTAACTTGCATCGACAAAGTTTTTACACCTTCTAACTGAATTTTTACAGCACCATAACGGCTGAAAAGTTTTGATTTTTGGGTTTCAACATTAGCTAAAGCTACCTTTAACGAATCTTGAACTGCGGCAAACTGAGCTTGTTGATAAAGATCAGCACCTACAGCTCTTGCTTCTTCAACAGCTGCTTTTGCTGCGTCGATTTCCACTTGTGGTACTTTTGCACATCCGGCCATAACAATTACCATTGCCATCATTGCAAAAACGGTTAACATACGATTTTTCATTTTCTTTCCTCCGAAAGTCTTTAATGGTTTAAAAAATTGAAATAATTTGATTTTTATGTTAATCTGACTGAAAAGACATTGAACAATAAACCCCCGGAACATTAATTACAATACCAGAGTATTATTATCCGATCCTTTTCAATTCAAACTTTCATGTTTTGTGAAGAACTTTTTGTAAATTTCACACTATTTAGACGGTGGGTTTTGATAAAGTAACCAATAATCAGAAAATATTTTTACTTTTACGCGTCGAACAGAAATTAAAAGCAAGATTATTTCGAATTTTCTTTAATGAATCCGCAGAAATACAAGTTAATAGGCGATGAAGATCTGATAAAAATTATTGTTACCGAAAAGAACAATGATTTGTTTGGCGTCTTGTATGAACGCTATTATCGCAAAGTTTTGGATAAAAGTTACAGTTTGCTAAAAAGCAGAGATCTTGCTGTGGAGGCAACCCAGAATATTTTCTCCAAAGCCTTCGAAAAACTCGCAGGCTATAAAGGTAATGCCTCTTTCTCGTCCTGGCTCTATTCGATTGCCTATAATTATTGTATCGACTTTTTGAGATTGAAAAAGCAGTTGCATTATCCCGAATGGAACAGCCAGAATGAATTACCCGAAATTATCGACGAAACCGATGAAGACTTAACCAACCTTGATTATGAATTACTTCTGGAATTAATGGAATTGATTCATCCCGAAGAAAAGGCACTCATCGTAATGAAATATAATGATGATTTATCGATGAAACAAATCGGTGAAGCTCTTAGAATAACAGAAAGCGCAGCAAAAATGAGGTTAAAAAGAGCAAGAGCACGACTCTTGTTTCTCTATCAGGAAAAAACTAAAAATTTGATTTAATTTGTTACTTTCCTGATTTTGGCCGTCATTATGTAAAGCTTGTTTTGTTATGAAAAATTATTTCCTCAAATTATTTAATTCCAGAAAAATACGACCTGGCCGACATATCGAGCAGATTTTTAAGAAACGCTTTCCTGGCGCCATCAATGTTGAATGGGTTAAACTTGAAAAAGGTTTTGAGGCTTTGTTTCATGAAGGAGAGACCGAAAAAATCGTTCGTTTTGATCATACCGGAATGCTTTTCGAAATCCGTACCAACTATACTTTTAACGCACTTCCTGAAAATATCAGACGCCCCGCTCAAACATACGGTGAATTGATGAATGCCATAAAAATTGACAGGAAATCGGAAACGCTCTTTGAGATAATTTTCAGAGATCAAACGCTTACCCGTTATCAGTTAATTCTGGATGAATCGGGTAATGTTCTTAAAAACGAGGTTCTCTGATTGCTAAGAATTGTATTAAAAAAAAGCTGCTTTTTCGATCGAAAAAGCAGCTTTTTTTTTAAGTCGGATTTGGATTATGAGCCTAACAATCCACCTTTTTTGTATATAATTTCCTGGACATCAGAGAAAGGTTCTATCGTAGCAACCTGTCCTGATTTGATATCGACAACTTTTCCTGTCGAAAAATCAACACTGATTTTATTTCCGGTAGTAAGACCGGTTTTTTCAAGTTCTTCAGGATGATAAACAAGTATCGGGAAGGCTGCATTAATGGCATTTCGCTCGTAAATAGCGCCGTACGATTCCGCCAGAATACATGAAATTCCCAATGAAGCGAAGCAATCGACAGCTTGCTGACGTGAACTGCCAGCCCCGAAATTTTTACCAACTATTACAATGTCGCCGGGTTGGGCTTTTTTAGCGAAATCCTCGTAACCAGCCAGGTTATCAAAAGTGTATTGCCCCATTTCGGCCAGGTTTGTAATGGTAAGATAACGGTTATGGAAGATCATATCGGTGTCGATATCGTCTTTTTTTATTATCCAAACGCGGCCTTCAACTACAACAGGCCGGGAAGATTCGGTCTTTTCCTTTTTTGCCGATGACTGCGCTGCCATGCCGGTTTTTGTGAAAACTGCCGGTACATCCGGAATTTCATCCGGAGTGGTGATGTAACCTGCCACTGCTGAAGCTGCAACAACAGCAGGAGAAGTGAGATAAACAAAACCTTTTCCCTGTTTTCCCGAGAAATTACGGTTTCCTGTGCTGACGGTCACTTCATTCGGGCCATTCTGTCCAACCTGACCGGCTGCACAGCCTGCACAACCTGCATTGGAAACCATAGCACCGGCATCTTTAAAAATTTTGATATACCCTTTTTCGAGAGCTTCCTGCCAGATTTCATCCGTTGAAGGAACAATTTTTAAAACAACACCTGGTGCAACTTTGCGACCAGCAAGAATTTTTGCAGTCTCAGCGAGGTCTTCCATCCTGCCATTGGTGCAGGAACCAATAAATGCCGAATCGATTTTTACCTTTTTTACCGCCTCAACTTCAATATCATCGTGAGGATGACCCGGTTTGGCAACCATCGGTTTAAAACCTTCGATTTCAATTTTAAGTTCGCTTTCATAGGTTGCATCGTCATCGGCACTGATCAATGGTATTTGTTTTCCGTGAAGGCCTTCCAACGTTTTTGCTACGGCCTGGTTTGGCGTAAAAAGAATGATAATTGCGCCCATTTCGGTTGCCATCGAAGCGATGGTGATACGTTCATCCAAGGTAAAATGGTCGACAGCTTCACCATAAATTTCCACCGAATATCCGAGCAATTTGTTTGCTCCAAAAATATTCAGCAGGTTGAGCGCCACATCTTTTGCAGTGACATTCGAAGGTCGTTTTCCCTGAAGGGTAATTTTAACAGATTTTGGAACCTTAAACCAGGCCGAACCATTTGCCCAGACTGCAGCAATATCCTGATCGCCCATGCCCTGTCCAAAAGCGCCAATAGCACCGAGGATGTTGGCATGAGAATCAGTCGAGACAAAAGTTCCTCCCGGAAGTATTAAGCCACGGTCGATGGCGAGATGGGTTCCGATTCCTGAATCGATATCATAAACCACGATACCATTTTCGCGCGCATATTGACGGCAGTAATGCTGGTTTGCGGCATATTTCTGGTCGGAGCCACCGGGGTTACAGTCGAAAGTAAAAAAAGTCCTGGCTGGATCTTCAACGGTGAGGCCGTTATCAACAATGTTTTTTACAACATTGGCTCCGCCAAAATCGCGGGCAACACGGCAATCAATTACAACATCAACAATTTGTCCGGGAGTAACTTCCTGTTTACCCGAATGATTGGCTAAAATTTTTTCTATCAGATTCATTTCTTGGATAATTTTTATGATTAAAATTTGTAGGCAAAACTAATGGGTTTTTTAATGAAAATAATGATAATTGGAATTTTTAGGATATAAAATCAGTCCTTCTTTCTAAAACAGCAAATTTTGTGATTAAATTGGCAGAATGTATTGTTTTCACATCAAATAACAATTTATGCTTTCCCATCATGTCTGATTTGGAGGTCGCAAATTGCGACCTCCAAATCTCAAGCTCTTCCTTTGTCATTTCAAACATAAAATCTTCCGGGAAGCGATCAATATTTCGTTTAACTGCTTCTTTTAATCGTTTCGTTTCAACTCCGTACAATCTTGCTAAATCTCTGTCAATCATAACTTTTTGTTCTCTAACAAGATAGATTTTGTTAAGTATGATTTCATCAGGAATTGCTGGTAATAGTTCTTTTGTCATTTTAGAATATCTTGCATTGCAAACATATTAATTCTATGCCTGGATTTCTTTAAAAAATCCATTTTTTACCATGTTGAATTTCGACGATAAGTTTAAATGATTGAATTTTAAATCTTTTCATTTCATTTGGATTTAGAGTCCTATCGATTTTTTAATTTTTTCGATCTAAATAAAAGAATGAGTTTTTACAGTCGAAATATGAATTCTATAAACCTACCAGTTTACCGCCTTCCGCCTTACAGGCATCGTCATGCAGCGGGCACCGCCACCTCCGCGTGAAAGCTCAGATCCATCAATGGTTACAACATATTTCTGATAACCGGAAAGGTCGGATTTGCCACTCATTAGA
>CAJATL010000220.1 GCA_903944895.1 uncultured Bacteroidota bacterium | reverse complement strand
GTATCCTCACCGAAATCTATCCAAATCCATCGCATGGTATTTTTACGCTAACGATGAGTTCATGGCCCGAAAAAATGCAAATCCACCTGATGGATGCTTCCGGCCAGATCATCAAAACTTTTAAACCAGGATCAAAACTGAATGGCTCTGCCTATGCTTTTAATATGAGCGATTTACCCAATGGGGTTTATTTTCTGAAATTAGTTGATTCAGGTTATCTTGAGATTAAAAAGGTAGTCATTAATTAGTGAGTTATAATTTTCTTAAGAAACCTCCTCGGTAAATTTACCCCGGAGGTTTTTTTATGTGAAAAATTGCCGCTTACTTTTGCCGGGTTTTTTATCTTTGCTCCTGTCTATTAGATAAACACGCTTCTTGTAAAATCGTAACATATTTAAAAATATGAAAAAAAACATACTCTTCATTTGTGCAATAGCCTTTTCGTTATCGCTGTATTCCCAGGTACACACCTCCTATCTCTGGCATCTGCACCAACCTGTTTACTGGTCGGAACAAAGTCAGTGGTCACCGCCACAATACCAGGATGCGTGGGAATCGCATTACCTGAAAACCCATGGCGGGAACGTTTATTCCGACGGAAAGGCTCATCCGCTCAATGATTTGGAAGAGATTTTCAGCAAGGACGACCGCAGGGCCGTTTACCAGTATCGCGCCAAAGATGCAGTGCAAACTTTGCTTGGTTTACCGGAAGCCGGTGCTCAGGTAAATTATTCAGGCGCACTTATCGAAAATATCAACAGCCTTGCAGCAGCCGGTCAGTGGGGATATAATCCGGGCTGGCAGAATAATTACATCACAGCCCGTAACTGGCAGACCAACGGAGGAAATCCACGGATGGACATTGTAGGTTTTACCTATCATCACATCACTTCACCGCTGGTGAGCGAAAATGTATTGCGAAAAGACATCCAGGCTTACCGCTATATTTATCAGCAGACTTTCGGCACACAACCCGGTTTTTCCAAAGGTTACTGGCCTGCCGAGTGTTCTTTCAGCGAAAGAATAATAAAAGTACTTGTCGAAGAAGGCTTCGAGTGGAGTGTAATTGCCAACAGCCACCTGGCGCGCACCCTTGCTGATTATCCACTTTCGTTTGGAACCTCGGTTTGCAATATTGACCCGCCAAACGGCGCCGATAAAGTTACAACTGCTGGCACAAATTGGTGGAGTGGTCAAATTGACGGGCGGGGAGGCGCTTTTGCTGCTCCATACTGCTACCAGGCTCACAAAGCACAATATGTTGATCCGTCAACCGGGCAGATTTTTAAATTAACGGTTGTCCCGATGGACGACGTTTTAAGCTATATGAACGGCTATGCGCTGATGGGAACCGGCGAAATCGACACGCACATCGCACCTTTCGAAAATCCGCAGCATCCGGGGATTGTACTCCTGGCACATGATGGTGATAACGCCTGGGGCGGCGGTTACGATTATTACCAGAATTCGGTACCACAATTTGCACAGGCTTGTGCCGGCAAGGGCTATGTACCCTCAACGGTGCAACAGTTTCTCGACAGCCATCCGGTACCCGAAAGCGATGTAGTTCACGTTGAAGACGGCTCCTGGGTAAATGCTGCCAACGATTGGGGGCATCCTCAGTTTATAAACTGGTTTTGGCCGATGTACACCAACGATTATGAATTCAACCCTGAAGGCTGGACGGAAGATGTCCGCAACTGGGCTGTATTAACCGCTGCCGAAAACCGGGTTCAGATGGCCGAAGATCTGACTGGCCCCATCAATATTGCCGATATTGTTTCGCCGACAGCCACTTCACCACTGGCGGCAAAAGCCTGGCATAACCTGCTGCCTGGTTTTGCCAGCGATTTTATGTATTACGGCACTGCTTTGGACATGGAAGTCAAGCAAACCCTGGCAGCAAATCTTGCTGTTGGTTTCGCCGATCAGGTGATTTCGGCTAATCCCGGCACTGACGGCACTCCGCCTTCGGTTTTTATCCCGCAAAGGTATCCTTACAACCCAGGTGGAACAGGTTTTGGACCAAATTACGGCTATCAGCAACACCAGAATCCGAGCGATTTTTTTGTGTGGACTTTTGCTTACGATGTGGCCGGCTTGCAAAATGTCGTCTTAAAATACCGGGTTGATTTAGATGGAGCAAATCCGCTTACAACCAACGAGAACGAAACTTACACCGGAGGAACAGGGGTTGGAAGCTGGCAAAGTGTAACGATGCTTAGCCGCATTTTCCCAAAAGAAAATATTACCAACAACCCTGAAATCGATTTTTTCATCCTCCCGACTTACATCGCCACCGAATATTACGGACAGATTACTGGTTTATCAGAAAAGCTGGTCGATTATTATATCGAAGCTGTTGATAACCACGGAAATATTACCAAAACAGCCATCCAGCATGTGTATGTTGGCACCGATACGCCCGGAGGTAGCGGAACAGGAAGTGTAAGCTGGCTTCCGGAAGGACCCGGAACAAATGATGTGATCACGATAATTATCGAAAATGCAACTCAGGGTGCAAAATTACATTGGGGTGTCAACGGCTTTAATCCGCCAAATGCGGTTTACTGGCCCCAAGGAACCTATCTTGTCAACGGCACAGGCCCGGCAGTTGAAACACCTTTTATCGGACCAAATTCACAAAACCAGTTGGTGATTCAGATCGGACCTTTTAACAACCCGGCACAGGCAGTTACCAACGTAAGTTTTGTAATTCATTATAACGACGATACCTGGGATAATAATAACGGCAACGATTATATCATCAATCTCGGCCCCGGAGGAACTGATATTATCCAGTGGCAACCTGCTTCACCCAGCAGCAACGAGACCATAACGATTACCGTAAACCAGGCGGCAGTTGGCGGAAAGCTGCACTGGGGCGTGAATGGCTGGACAAATCCAAACCAGGCATACTGGCCTGCCGGTAGTTTCCTCTTTAACGGAACTGGTCCTGCCGTTCAATCACCCATGACAGGGCCAAATTCAGGTAATCAGCTTACCATTCAGATCGGACCTTTCAACAACCCACAACAAGAAGTTAACACCGTTGATTTTGTGATCAATTTCAACGATGGCTCCTGGAACAACAACAATGGTCAGGATTACCATATTACGATAAGTCCCGACATCAGCAGCGGCGGATTAAACGGGCTGGTTTCGTCGATGCCTCTGGGTGTAGTTTTATCCGGAGCAACCATCACTGTTACCAATGGCACAAATACTTACACCGGAACAAGTTCGTCATTGATCAGTCCGGGAATAAATTATTCGATTCCGGATATTATCCCGGGAATTTATGATGTAAGCTGCGAGGCAGCCGGTTTTTACACTACCCTCATGACTGATGTGATTATCTTAAACAGCGAAAACCTGACCGTCCTTAATTTTGAAATGGAGCCGCTTTCATTTCCACCTCCTCCTGGCTGGGAATTAACAATAACGCCGGATACACACGTAATTTCAATTCCTGTGGAAACAAATCCCTCCCTAAACGGCTCCACACTTAGCCGGGGTGACTATATCGGAGTTTTTTATCACGACCAAAACCAGGTTGAACATTGTGGCGGATTGATTGAGTGGCGGGATGATGCGACGGTTTTATCAGCTTTTGCTGATGATGTCTTCACAGCTTCAAAAGATGGTTTTGCCGATGGTGAAAATTTCATCTGGAAAGTCTTTAGCCAACAGGATCAAATGGATTATCCGGCAGATGCCACCTACAATACCCTGATGCCAAACTTCGACGGAAAGTTTCATTCGAATGGACTTTCTCAGCTTTTGAGCCTGGAAGCATTCTCGCTGACCACACAGAATATTACGATTTATGCTGGCTGGAGCGGGATTTCCTCGTTTGTCGATCCTTTTACAAAACCTGTCGAAGATATTTTTGCGCCTTTCGGTGATGATTTTATCATCCTGATGAATTCAAATGGATTTTATTATCCGGCCACAAGCACTAATACGTTGGGTAATTGGGATTATTTGAGCGGTTATCAGATAAAAACCGCTCAGGATATAGAGTTAACTTTAGAGGGTTCGCCCATTAACGACCCTTCGGTTGATTTGCAGGCAGGCTGGAATTTGATTCCGGTGCTCACCTCCTGCGGCGGACAGATTTACCAGATTTTTGATGGATTGGCCGGTTTGAATATCATCAAAGAAATTGCCGGGACAAATGTTTACTGGCCGGCTTATGGAATTACAACGCTGCAATATCTGGAACCAGGGAAATCGTATTGGGTTTCGGTAAACAGTAACAGCAATTTTACCTATCCCGATTGTTCAGCAAATTCCTACATTCCCGGCCCGCAGGAGATTCCATCGAATGAAACACCCTGGAATAATGTTTATTATTCGGCAGTAAACCACGTCATTGCTTTGCCTTCTTCAATAACTCATAACGCGAACCTTCGCGCCGGTGATTATCTCGGAGCCTTTACTTCGTCAGGATGGTGCGCGGGGATGGCCGAAATCAACAACATCAATGCAAATATTGCCCTCACAGTTTTTGGAAACGATGAACTTACCTCCGAAAACGATGGTTTCGAAAATGGGGAAGTTTTACAATTTAAATTATTCCGTCCCGATGGAAACCTGGAAATTAATCTTGTTGTCGAATTTGAAGCTCAGATGCCACAACAAGGAAATTTTGCATCCAATGGAATTTCGGCATTTAAGGCAATCAGCTTTAACCAGAATAGCGTACCTCAGTTAAATAAGCTTGTCACAGGGATTTTTCCAAATCCATCCAATGGCAATTTTTTCTTAACACTCAATTATCAGATAAAGGAAATTGAAATTCAGGTAATTGATACAAAAGGTCAGATTTTAAGGGCTTTTACAAAAACCGGAAACGAACCTTCTGGAATTTTGGAATTGAATTTGAATGATTTGGAAAAAGGGTTGTATTTTTTGAAATTAAGTGAAAATGGTATTTCGGAAATGAAGAAAATTATTATTCAATGATGGCTTTTGTTTAAAACCTCACAAGTCTCGAAGACTTGGTAGGTTTCAACTTGCAATAAAACCTACCAGGTTTATAAAACCTGTGAGGTTTTATCTTGCAAAAATATCCCGCGATTTGAGCAGGGTAAGGTTTAATATCAATAACTTACCAATTATTTTCCGGCAGGAATGTCGTTTTATTTTCAAACCGTGAGCTTCATCGGCGATCTCAATTTGATTTAATCAATCGTTTCCGTTTTATCTTCTTCGTCATGATCGGCCTGAAACTTGAAACCGAGGCGCTTGCCTGTTTTGATTTTCATATTATCAAGGGTGGTCTGGATTTCGTAAACGCTCAGAATTTTTACCTCGTTGTAGGGTGGTGTAAGCAAATCGAAATTTAACGCATATTTTATCGACGATTTGATGATATTCCGGGCTGCATGTTCATCCATGATGGCATTGGCGAAATTCTGGTACAAAAAGCCGATTTCACGTTTCCCTTCGATAAAATAATGCATGTCCTTATTGATAAAAACCCGGCCAATTAAATAGCCGACATCGTTGATGCGTTTGTATTTAAACGAATCGCCCAGGAAATTATAAATATTGATGATGCCACAATAGGACCGTTCGATATCTTCCTGAACATACGGCATTTTCATCACCTCATGATCGCGCGAAAACTCAAAAATATTGGTGTGCATCATAAAAATCAGAATGTCGCCGGCAAACTTAAGTTCCACTTCAAATTCGCCCCGGTTTTTATGCTCAAAAGGAATCGCTCTTTTTGATTGAATTTCGGTATTTTGAAATTCACGGACTAGCTCTTTTATCCCGGTTTTAAACTGGTTAAAAGTTTCGTAAGTGTTGTGATAAACATCCTGCTTAAGTGTGGCTTTATTGATGATCGAATCAAACAGCTCTCTGTTTTCCGGAATATTGCTCATTTCAGGTAGAATTTTTACGATAGTTTTGAATTTAAATCTGATTATCCTTCGAATGTAAAAGTAAACATAAATATTTTCGACTTTAAACTTTCGATGCCATTGGTGTAAATAGTGTTTTCCTGAAGTAACATATCCCGCAGGCCATACGACATTGTTAACTCGACACCGAATTTAAACCAGTTCATAAAAAAATCAAAACCTGCCCCGCCGGTAATTTGTGTGTCTGTGCGATAAAGTTTTGGATCATAGTTTCTAATATCATCCTTTTTGTTAGCTTGTGAGGCAAGATCGAAACTATATTTGACACCGCCAATAACATAAGCCCTGAAATTATGAACGCGGGCTGATCTAAATTTGAGCAAAAGCGGCAATTCGATAAATGTTGAGCTCACTTTTTGATTTGAAACAATGGTATCAAATGTATCTGACTTTTGCAGGCGGATATCATAATTTAAAATACGGTTTCCAAAAGCTAAACTCGGGATAAACCTAAAATTGAAATACTTCCCGAGTCTTAAATCACCAACAATTCCAACGGTAAAACCAATATTAGGCGTTGATGTAATTCCATAAACAGAAGCCGATTGAACATTTGCCAGTTGCAAATCGGTAGGAAGTGAATCTCTGAGGAAGGTCATTTGCTGAAAATCATCAGTGGGATTGATAACAAAATCCATTTGATTGGCCGCCAGGATAAACCCGAAAAAATAAGGCTCGTAATCGTGATATTTTAAGTTTGGAACCCGACTATCCTGAGCAATCGAAAATTGTGAGAAAACAATAGTAAAGAAGAATAAAAAAGAAATCCAAATCCGTGAAATCTTCAATTGATGCAGTTTTTAAATTTCAAAACTAACGAACTCCGGTGGCATTTATTTTTGGCCTGTGTAAATAGACGCGATGCCAAAAGTGAGCGGATGGCTTGTTGTGTTTCGGAATCCTGCATTTTTCAGATGCTCGGTAAATGCTTCTCCTGTAGGAAAATGACCTACCGATTCGGGTAAATAGGTGTAAGCGTGACTGTTTTTTGAGATTTTACTTCCCAAAAAAGGCAGGATATTTTTAAAATAAAACTGGTAAAGTTGCTTGACCGGAGTTTTGGTTGGCTTCGAAAACTCAAGAATGATGGTGATTCCTCCGTTTTTGAGTACCCGGTGCATTTCGCTAAGACCCAGATCCAGGTTTTCGAAATTCCTTACCCCAAAAGCCGTGGTGATGATGTCGAAGGAATTGGCTTCAAAAGGAATGTCTTCACCATCAGCCACCTTAAGTTTAATGAGCTTGTCGAGATTTTTGGCCTTAAGTTTCTTGTGCTGCTCGTTGAGCATTTCCTTCGAAATATCAATCCCAAAAATGGCTTCAGGTTTAAGCTTTGATGCCAGAATTGCCATATCGCCGGTACCACTGGCCACATCCAGTATTTGTTGATGCGGGTGACGTTTCATAATTTTGTATACCCGCCTCCTCCAAATCCGGTCGATGCCCATCGACAAAAAATGGTTCAAAAAATCATAGCGTGGAGCAATGTTATCGAACATCTGCCGCACTTCCTCCTTAACGGCAAGTGGCGTGGGATCGTTTATTTGTTGGGGTTTACGAGGATTTTGTATGGAATTTTTCATGAATTTGAATGGGTAATTTGAAAAGATTTTTTCATTCTGAAAAACCTAACAGGTTTTGAAAACCTGTTAGGTTTGGTTTGTTGAAATTAATTTTATAGATGACCAGCATTAAAAGTTTAAACTGATCATTTCGTTGTATAATTTATCACGGTCAACCGGCACCACACCAACACTTTCGCAAACATGCCCGCCTGCCAGGTTGCTAAAAGCGGCAATCTCCTGCAACGAAAGTCCAAGCGCCAGACAAAGTGAAGCAACACTTACAACGGTATCACCGGCACCCGAAACATCTGCAATCGAACGCAAATGTGCCGGAACGTGATAATCTTCATAAGTTTGATCCTCTTTCCGGCGGCTGATAAAAACACCTTCTTCCGAAAGGGTGGCTAAAACGATTTCGATATTTTGCTTTTCGTGGATCATTTGCACGGCTTTGCGCAGGTTGGCCAGGTCTTGTTTATCAAAACCCAGGCCGAGGCCTTCGCGTAACTCCTTTAAATTTGGTTTAAAAAGTTTAAGATTTTGATAATATCCGAAATTCCGCTTTTTCGGGTCCACCGAAATGGGGATATTTTTTAGAGAAGCCATTTCATTAACCGCATCAATCAAGGCTGGCGAAATCACCCCTTTGTCGTAATCCTGAAAAATGATACCATCAATTTTGTTTTCGGATAAAATTCGCTGTAAAAGGCGCGTAAAATCTTCAAAATCATGATCACTCAGATTGGTCTCGATTTCTTCGTCAACCCTGAGCATTTGCACGTTGTTGCCGATAATCCTGAATTTGGTGGTGGTTGTCCGGTGGGTGCTTTTTAAAATCCCGCCGGTAAACATTTCATTTGATTCGAGCATTTGGGTAAAAGTTCCGGCTTTTTCATCATCCCCAACCACCGAACATAGTATCGGGTTAGCGCCAAGTGCTTTGATGTTCAAGGCCACATTTGCTGCGCCACCAAGCCGGTTGTTTTTTTTGTTTACCAAAACAACCGGGACAGGCGCTTCCGGCGAAATACGCTCGACTTTGCCCCAGATGTAGGCATCAATCATCACATCGCCGATAATCAGAATATTAAGATGTTTGAATTTCTCAAAAAGCGCTTTTACTGCATCTTCAGATTGCATCATGATTTTAAAAATTTGATGCAAAGATAAACTTTACTGTAATTGGGCCAACCCCTGCTTGATGCGTTCAGCGGCCTTATCGAGGTCGGCTATCGAAGCAGCATAGGAAATCCTGATGCAGTCGGCATCTCCAAAGGCTTCACCGGGAACCAGGGCCACATGCACTTTATCAAGCAGATAAAGGCAAAGGTCGTTTCCATTACGGATAATGGTAGTTCCATCGGTTTTACCATAATAATAGGTAACATCAGGGAAAATATAAAAAGCGCCTTCGGGTACATTGGTGATAATTCCTGGAATTTCCTGAAGTTTTTTAAGCAGGAAGTCTCTTCTTTCGTTGAAAGCCTTCTTCATCCCGATCATCTCAGGCATAGTAGCAGTATTTGTTTGCATGGCTTTTAGTGCTGCCATCTGCGAAATGGATGCTGCCCCCGAAGTAAACTGGCCCTGAAGTGTATCGCAGGCTTTGGCAAGCTGCAAAGGTGCGCCAACATAACCAATGCGCCAGCCGGTCATCGCAAAACTTTTCGAAACCCCGTTAATGGTGGCTACCCGTTCCTTAATAAAATCAAACTGCGCAATGCTCTCGTGTTTTCCAACAAAGTTGATATGTTCGTAAATTTCGTCGGAAATTACGTAAAGATCATCTTTTGTGGATAAAACTTCAGCCAAAGCCTTCAGTTCATTTTTCGAATACACCGAGCCTGTTGGATTGCAGGGCGAACTGAAAAGAAAAACTTTTGATTTGGAAGTCATTTTTTCTTTGACTTGTTCTGCCGTTACTTTAAAGTCATTTTTAATTGAAGCATTGATGTAAACCGGTATTCCGCCAGCCATTTTAATCATTGCGGGGTATGAAACCCAGAAAGGACTTGGAACCAAAACCTCATCACCGGGATTAACCAGGCACAGCAAAACATTGATGATGGATTGCTTTGCGCCTGTTGAAACAACAATTTGTTCGGCAGAATAATCCAGATTATTTTCGTTTTTAAACTTGTCGGAAATTGCCTGGCGCAATTCCTTGTAGCCCGAAACAGGCGGATAATGGGTTTTGTTCTGATGAATTGCTTCGATAGCAGCCTCTTTAATACACTCAGGTGTATTGAAATCTGGCTCACCGATGCTGAGGTTGATCACATCTTTACCTTCCTCTTTGAGTTGCCTGCTGCGGCGTGTCATTTCGAGTGTTGCTGATTCGGATAAACTATTAATGCGTTCCGACAAATGGGCTTGATTCATTTCTTCTGTTTTTCGATTAACAATAAAATAAGTCGGCAAATGTATAAAAATCTATTTTAAAATTAATCCGGTAGAATATTGTTTTTTAATTTAAAATGTATCACCTTTGAAGATTATTGAATAAGATAGAAATTAGGACTTAAATATGAAAATTAGGAAATTTAAAATAAGAGAAACTTGGGTCAAGGGTGTAGAGTGAAAATGTTAAAAAAAAGGAGGTTTTGAATGGAAAAATAAAAAATAAATTCTTGGAATTAATAATGTAAAAAAATTGTTTAACAAGCCGTTACTGGTAATGATTGAGCACCATCGAATCAAAAATTTATGTAAATTAACATTTAGCAACTTCTTGCTGTTAACGGCAAAAAAAATTATTTTAAATGAAAAAAGAATTGAATTTATTTGCATTTTTTGTAATTATCGTACTATTTTCCACTAGTTGTAAAAAGGACAATATTAACGAAACGTACAGTTGTAATCCAGAAATTAACCAGTGGACCAAAACAAATTTAAAGAGTGTACAATTATTGACAAGGGTAGAAATTGCGCAATTACCCTCATCAAAACAGCGAGCTGTTTGGAGAACATTATCTGCTGAAAGAAAATTGGAGATATGGAAAGATAAGTATGCCGAGATGAGTAAATTAAATTGGACTGTTGAAGAAAGAAATCATTTAGAATTACTTATTAACGAATTGAAAGTTGAATACTTTTTGGAGCCTACCAGTATAGAAATAATTGAAATACAAAATATTGGAGATCAATTTTTACTAGCTTGGATGTCATTTGCTCAGAGCGAACTTCATTGGAACCAGAATTTTATTTACTCCATTGGTTTTAGGTTGGATAATCCTCTAAATAATAATAAATTATTAGAAACAAATAGTTCTAACCTAAGTGATGAACAAGGTCCACCACCTCCAGGACCAATCGCTTGCGCCTGCAATGCTTCAGATCCCGGAAATGACTTTTGTGGAGCATTTGATATGTTGGAATGTGTGTCAGGAGCTTGTACTGTATCTGAAGAAGGTTGTGGATGGTGGTGGAATCACGCTTGTGATGGAACCTGTAAATTTAAAAACACCCATTAATTAAGAGTGGATAATAGACACACATAACACATAATCTATTGGAAGTAGTGTCTACTGTTTCTTGTAGGCATTACTTCTTTTAATAATATTTAAAAATGAAAACAAAACAAATACTTGTTTTTTTATTATTATCCGTAGTACTTCAGATTGCTATTGCTCCTTTAGGGGGGTATGGAGGGCATCACATAAAATTCTTTGCGGCTGCAATTCTTTACATGATTCTTACATTGTTCATGCTAAAAAATGCTGATACTTCAGGATTTTGGATTTCCACATTGCTAATTCTTACACTTCCGGTAATACTTCCGGTTTTAATTGGAATCACAAATGACCTTTTGAACGGATACAGTTTTAAGCGAAGCCTTATTTCTACATTTATATCATGGCCAAGTACGCTGGCTCAATTTTTAGGCATTGGGTTTGGTTTTTGGATTAACAAAGTAAGTTACAGGTACAAAATATTTTTGGGTCTATTGTGGATGGGTTTCTCATTTTGGGTAATGTTATCTGGTTACAATCTTTGGCTAAATAAGGACAATTTTGGAAGTTATTTGAGCAAAGTACATGAAGAAGCACCTTCCTTTATTTTTACCGATTCAAATAATAACACTTTTACAAACCAGGATTTTCCCAAATACACTTTAGTTTTAGAGTTTTGGTACACAGGTTGCAAGTATTGCTTT
Organism: uncultured Bacteroidota bacterium; assembly: GCA_903944895.1. Lineage (GTDB taxonomy): Bacteria > Bacteroidota > Bacteroidia > Bacteroidales > 4484-276 > CAJATL01. Next base: position 45,644 of record CAJATL010000220.1, on the reverse strand, counting down.
AATGATATGCCAAAATTCCAGAAAATGTTTGATCAATACGGGAAGAGCGGCAAGGTATTATTTTACTCGGTAAATACTCCGATACGTGAAGATTCCTTAGGATATGCCCAATATTTACTTGATAAATATCATTTTAATTTTCCTCTTTTATTCGCTTCAGGAGATGCAATTCAAGATTTTAAAATCATAGGTTATCCAACATATTTAATACTGGAAAGAAATACAATAATTTATAGGGGAAGCATTAATGGTATCGAGAATATTGTCAAAGACAGGTTAGAAAAATAAAAGAAAACCAAAACAAACTCAGAATTTCCCATTCAAAATTCCGTTATTGAAAAAAGATTTAACGACCTGTTTATTATGGAAAATTTTCTTGAGATAGTTAAAAACATACTTCCTGCACTGATTGTTGGAGTGGTGGTTGTTTTCGTAATTTACGCCTTCTTTAAAGATGCCCGCAACCGCCGGAATGAGGTGTTAAAGGCCGAAAACAATAAATTAACTTTAAATCTGCGGCTCCAGGCTTACGAAAGAATTGCGCTTTTCATGGAACGGATTACCATAAAACAACTGGTGATGCGGCTGAGCATGCCGGGTATGGCGGGTTTGCAGCTACAATGGGAAATATTAAAAACCATCAATGAAGAATTTGAGCATAATTTTTCACAGCAGATTTATCTTTCGACCGAATTGTGGGATCTGGTTAAGATTGCCAGAGAATCAGTCATCCGGCAGATTAACAGCGCTGCTGCCGGGCTTCACGAAGAATCGACGGGCGAAAACCTGGCCCGCTTGCTTTTAGAAAGCGAGTTGGACAAAAATGCGGATCATTTAAACGATGCTTTGAATTTTCTTAAAAAAGAGGTTCGCCAATTATTTTAGAGAAGACCAGCTTTCCACTGCCTACTTCCAACTTCTGACTTCTGACTTCTGACTTCTGACTTCTGACTTCCAACTAATTCCCCTTAAATCCTTCAAAAGTTGGCAAAACAAAGCCATCGATATCTTTGGCAACAAGATTGGAATTCCCTTTGGCAAGTAATTTCTTATCCTGGTTTTCGACCGTAATTCCCACATTTAAAATCGTGTTGCCATGACGGATCACCTTTGCCGAAACGATAATCAGGTCGTTTTCGACGGCGCTGCCCAGGTAATCGGTATAAAAATTTACGGTGGTGTAAAACTTGTTTTTACCCAGGCTGTAAACTGCCACACCAAGAGTATCGTCCATCATCACCGTAAAAATGCCGCCCTGCAAGGTACTCAGCGGATTGGTCATTTCGTGGCGGACAACATATTCAACAACTGCCCTGCCTAAACTTACGTGAAGAAGTTTTCCCCGAAGCCAGCCTGTGACAGGTGCCGGCGACCCTTCTAGTGTTTTTCCTTCTAATGTTTTGAGAAATTCTAAAACCGGATTATTCATGAATTTTTGTGAGGACGTTTTTATTTGGATTTAGAGGAGCCATTTCCACCTTTTCCGTTGCGGTAAATTTGCTTGAGCAGAAAGTCGTATTTTTTTGAGATTACACTTCGCTTTAACTTTAACGTTGGAGATAGTTCGCCGGTTTGAGGGGTCCACTCCTCGCAAACCAGTTTAAAACGTTTAATTTTTTCGTGCTCGCCCAGAACATTGTTTACTAAATCAACCTCTTCCTGCATCCGCTTATTAACATCTGGCTTTTTAACCAGTTCCTCATTGTCGCGGAAATGAACTTTGTGTTTTGATGCCCAGAAGTGAAGATGGTTGAAATTAGGAGAGATGAGTGCGCTTGCAAATTTTTCATTTTCACCAACAACCATGAGCTGCTCGATGAAAATCGATTCCTTAAATTTGTTTTCAATCATTTGAGGCGCAATGTATTTTCCGGATGAAAGTTTGAAGATTTCCTTTTTCCGGTCGGTAATTTTTAAGAATTTACCATTTTCAAACAAGCCAATATCACCGGTATGAAACCATCCATTTTCATCGATAACCTGCGCAGTGTAGGCCTCGTCCTTGTAATAACCAAGCATCAGGCCAGGCCCTTTCATCAAAATTTCACCATCATCGGCAATCATCACTTCGGTATCATCCAAAACTACACCTACCGTCCCAAATTTCACGTTGGGTAAAACGGCATGGTTTACTGCAATTACCGGCGAAGTTTCGGTAAGCCCGTAGCCTTCCATCACGCGCATTCCGGCTGCCCAGAATAATCGCGCAAGCCGGGGCTGCAAGGCCGATCCTCCACAAACAATAATTCGTACTTTCCCTCCCAGGGCAGCGCGCCATTTACTAAAAACAAGCTTGTCGGCAATTTTTAACTTCAACTCATAATAAGCTCCGTTGGCGCCGTTAACCTCATATTTTAAACCCAGGTTTAATGCCCAGAAAAAGATCGATTTCTTGATTCCTGACAAATCTTTGCCCTTGGATAAAATTTTGTCGTAAACCCGCTCGAGCAGCCGTGGAACGGTATTAAAGCCGTCGGCCTGTATTTCGACGATGTCGGAAGTGATGGTTCCAAGATTTTCGGCATAATAAATACTGATCCCTTTGTATTGGAAATGGTAATTCATCATCCGTTCGTAAATATGGCACAAAGGCAGAAAACTTAAAACTTTATGCCGGTTGTCGAGTGGCTGAATAAAGGAAGTTGCAATAAAATTTGAGACGATGTTGCTGTGCGAAAGCATCACGCCTTTTGAGGAGCCAGTGGTTCCCGAGGTATAGATCAGCGTTGCGAGATCGCCGGGTTTGATACTTTCCCTGATCCGGATAAGTTCATCTTTAAATTTTTCTTCATTTTGCCTTCCAATTTCAATAACTTCATCCCAGTTCATCACCCCTTCAATTTCGCTGAAACATAAAACAAATCCGATGTTAGCCGTCGCTTTAATCACTTCTTCCAACTTCGAATACAGCGATTTATCGGCAACAATAATTGCTTTAACATCCGAATGCTGAAGGATGTGACGATATTCGTCGTTGCTGATGGTGGGATAAATCGGCACATGAACAATCCCTGCCTGCATCATTCCCATGTCGGCGAAATTCCATTCGGGACGGTTGTTTGTTACGGTGGCAATTTTATCGCCTGGTTTAAATCCTTTTTCTAAAAGGAAGTAGCTGAAATAATTCGAAAACTTAATGTAGTCGCTGGTACTGTATTTAACCCATTCGCTATTTTTCTTTCCAGCCAAAGCATCAGCCTTATCAAATTTTTCATGATATCTGTCGAGTAAGTCAAAAATCCGGGTAATTTCCATGAGTTTTTTATTTTAGGCGATAAAAGTATCAATTAATCTATTTGAATCTATTTGTTATGATGTTATAAAAAGTGAAATATCAAAATCCATGAATCCGGGAACCGAAAACATTATTATGGAGCATTCAATTTAAAATACATACTTTAGCAGCCTGATCAACATTTTTAACAAAAACATTGTCATTGAAAGTCATCATTTTTTGCTTTTTGGTGTTACCTTGTTTTAATCAGGATAAAATTCGAAATTTCCTTCCAATACTCAAATAGCTCATTTACTTTGTCAGAAAAAAGACGAAATCATCCTTCACCAATTTTTCGCGAAAAGCATGTGGTGTATTTTAGTTTGATCCTGGTCATGCTTCTGTTTTCGGCTCATTTTCTGGTTGCTCAGGAAAAAGTCGGTCTCACCACCAGCAATTTTGGGGGCATCAATGCCGCACAACTCAACCCGGCAGCCACATTTAATTCAAAACTTTTTCTGGATATCAATTTTTTAAGTGGAGGTTTTTTTCTCGAAAACAACTTTCTGTACATCCACAAGGAGGATTATAATTTTATGAATTATCTGAGTAAAAATCCGCAATTACCTGGTGTGGATATTCCCGGACAAGGCCTTGATTATAATCGGGCCATCCAGAAAGTTGATGGATTCCAGCGTAATGATCTGATGGGACCGTCGTTTTCGATTGCTCTTGGAAAGCTTGCTTTTGGGGTTTTTACCAAGGCCACAACGGTTACATCAATAAATGATCTTCCCGACGACATCGCAGTTTTGATGTTTGAAGGCCTTCAATACGATACCTTGTATGGCACCAAAAATATCAATGGAAAATTCGATTCCGAAACATTGGAATGGGGTGAAGTTGGAATCAATTTTTCGGGCGTGCTAAGTGAGTACAGGCAAAATCGTTGGTCAGGCGGAATAAACCTCAGACATCTGTTTGGCTATGGCAGTGCTTACATCAATAATAACAGCACCGAATATACCCTTGTAAACGATACTACTTTAGATATCAATAATCTGGAAGGCGAAAGTGGCTTTTCGCTGCCTTATGATTATGATGAAAATATTTATCCGGATGATGGTAATTTCTTTAAAGGAAAAGGCAATGCTGTTGATCTTGGAGTGATGTACGAAAAAAGTATGACCTACCCTTCCCGATCGAAACCAAAAAAATTCTGTAGCTATGCCTACGAAGATTATCTATTTAAAGCCGGGCTTTCGTTGATTGACGTTGGCTCTGTAAAATTTTCGGAAAATGCTCAGGTACATGGCTTTTCTGACATTGATGTTTATTGGGATGAAGTTGACACCCTGGAATTTGAAAATCTGAATACAGTGGTAAAAGATCTGAGTCAGGTGTTTTATGGCGATACCGCGGCATCTTTAAAAGCTACTTCATTTAAAATAGGATTACCTGCAGCATTGAGTTTTCAGGCCGATTATCAATATTTCCAAAACTGGTTTCTGAATACCACCTTTGTTTTGCCGCTTAAAATTTCTAATGTCCAGTTATCGCGACCTGCACAGGCAATTTTAAGTGTGCGCTACGAATCGAGATGGTTTGAGATTGGATTTCCGCTATCACTTTATGATTTTCAAAAACCACGTTTAGGCGTCTTTGCCAGGATTTATTTCTTCAGCTTCGGAACCGAGAAATTAGGTGGTTTCCTTAACTACAGCGATTTTACAGGCCTTGATTTTTACTTTTCGGTAAAATACAATATTCTAAAAGGCGATTGTAGCAGATATAAACCCTATCATGACTGCCGGCATCTTTCATTTTAACCGGATTTTTAAAATTGCTGCCATTTCAAAACACCTGTTTTATCCTCCTTTGGTTTGTTTTTCAAATACTTGAAGCATGATTTTCACGAGACTACAGGCGAAAAGAAAAAGATTTTTTTAATAAAAAATCATTCTCTTTTGAAAATGATTATTTTTGCAACGCGTTTTTCAACATGGTGGATGTAGCTCAGCTGGTTAGAGCATTGGATTGTGGTTCCAAGGGTCGTGGGTTCGAGCCCCATCTTCCACCCGGATTTTAAAAAGGCTGTCATTAATTTGGCAGCCTTTTTTATTTAAAATACCACCCAAAAAAATTCTGAAAAAACCTCAAACAGCTTTTACAACCTGGCTTTCCTGATTTTCGATGACGGTGAAATCTCCGTTTGTTTCGATGCATTCGGCAATCTTTTTCTTAAACTTCCAACAGGTCATCTGACGGGTGTGCAGTTGGCGCGAAAGCTCATACGACGAAACCGAAGGGCTGCCGCACACGGTGTAAGCGATTTCAAAAGCACTGACCAAAGGTATTTTGCAACGGTGAAAGATGGTATGTGACGTGGCAGATTCGTCGTGCTTGCACCTGGTACAACGACGCGAAAATGGCGTTTTTCCGCTGCAATAATTGGTATGGCCACATTTTTTGCAAACATAACCACCCTTCCATTTTTCACCGGCAAGAAATTCGAGGCATCGCTCTTCGTTCGAAAAGGTCGTTTGAAACTCGAGAGGTTTAAAGTTTATCAAAAAGTTTTTCATGATTTACTGGTATTTACCTCATTAGTCGAATAATTGCGGCATGAAGCCCAATTTTGTTTTGAAAATTATTTTGCAAAAATAGTTAAAAAGTGATACTGAAACGCTTTAAAATAAAAAAAAGAAATATCTTTGCAGCGAAATTTTAAAGATCACTGTAACCAGATAAATTAAAATATTATGAGAAAAATCAATTCGTATTTATTTATTGTTGCAATACTGGCCATATCTGTAACGGCTTGCAGCAACACCAACGGCGGAAACGACAAGAATTCTGTTTCCGGAAAAGATGGTAACAAAACTGTTGCATCTGCTCCAGGCAACGATGGAGCCATATCACCTGAGTTTTTAACCAAAGCAACCTTTAAAGAAAAAATCTGGGATTTCGAAAAAAATCCCCAGGAATGGGTTTACGAAGGTTCAGAGCCGGCAATCATCGATTTTTATGCCGATTGGTGCAAACCTTGTAAAATGGTTTCGCCGGTACTCGAAGAAATTTCCAACGATTACAAAGGCAAAATCAAAGTTTACAAAATCAACACTGATAAAGAACGCGACCTGGCAGCATTATTTCAGATTTCCAGCATACCTGCATTTCTTTACATTCCAGCCAATGGCAAGCCCAGCATGGATCGTGGCTTCAAAGACAAAGCTGCTTTTGAGCAGATTATCAAAGAATTTTTATTAAAATAATAGCATCAAATTTTTAAAGAATCAAATAAAATTTTAACAACGAATATATTATGGAACATCTCACAAAAGAAACTTTTCTCGAAAAAGTATTTAATTTCGAAAAGAACCAGGAATGGAATTTTGAAGGCAATTTACCTTGTTTGATCGATTTCTACGCCGATTGGTGCCAGCCATGCAAAATGGTTGCCCCGATTTTGGAAGAACTCGCCGTAGAATTCAAAGGCAAAATCAATATTTACAAAGTGGACACTGAAGATCAGCAGGAACTTTCGGGAGCTTTCGGAATTCGCAGCATTCCTTCGTTATTGTTTTGCCCGATGGATGGCCAGCCACAGATGGCACAGGGCGCTTTACCAAAAGCATCGCTGATCCAGGCTATCAACGACGTTTTGCTGCAACCTAAAAAAGAAGCAGTGAATTAAAAATAAATGAATCATCGAAAATGAAAATGCGGCCCGAAAGTGCCGCATTTTTTTTGGTATTTTTGCCCGCTAAAGAAAATCATGATGAAGAATAAAAACACTTCAATACTGCTGCCAACCGCCTATTTCCCATCAATCCAGTATTTTATGCTGATGGCTGCTGCCGATGAAGTTTTTATCGAAATTCACGAAACTTATCCCAAACAAACCTACCGGAATCGTTGCGAGATTTATTCGGCAAACGGCAAATTAGCTTTGACAGTTCCGGTAATTAAACCTCAGGGCAATCATTCAAAAACAAAGGACATCGCAATTTCTGACCATCAGAACTGGCAGATTATTCATTGGCGGGCCATTGAATCAGCTTACGCAAAATCGCCCTATTTTATGTATTACTGCGATGATTTAAAACCTATGTTTGAGATGCCCGCAAAAAATCTGGTTCAATACAACCAGCTTTTATTGAACTTTATTCTGGATTTAACCGACTTAAAAATCAATGTAAATTTTACCGAAAGCTACGAAAAAAGCCCGGCAGGACTCGGGGACTACCGCGAAATCATGACTCCAAAAAAACCATTTATCTTGTTTCCGCTGAAACCGTACTACCAGGTTTTTCAGTCGCGCTATGACTTTTTGCCCGGATTAAGCATCCTCGATTTGCTTTTTAATGAAGGGCCGGGAACAAGGGAATACATCTTACAGGGCTTGCTATAAATTCAATCACCAAAATGAAAGCGTTCCGAACTCTTTGAGGGTTCGGAACGCTTCATTGAAAATTAGTGCCTTTTAAATTCCCTTGAAAATCCGGTTCATTCGATTTCATTATTCCTGCAGCTTCCCTGTTTTTCGCCACCACAAGAGCAGCCCAGGCGTTCGCCGGTGTTTGGGTCAACGCTGCTGCACGATTTTTTAAATTCGCCATCTTTTGTTAACAGCATTTTTACTGCGATTCCTGCTACAGCCAATCCAAGCAGGACAATTGATATGATGATAAGTTTAATCATGATTTTATCATTTTTTTCGATTTTACAATTTTAGAACAAAATAATCCATTTAGAAATTACGTCGGCTAAATTATACTTTTAGTTTGTGTTTCTCCTGAATTCTGAGCAGATAATTGCCGTTGCCACCGAGGCATTCAGCGATTCGGCACCACCCGAAAACGAAGGAATAAACAATTTTTTTGTAACAAATGTTTCAAGCAGGTCGTCAATTCCGCGCGATTCGTTACCAATGATGATAATTCCCTTTTGAGGAAGGATTTCCCTGTAAATATTCCGGCCTTCAAGATAAGCCCCAAAAACAGGAATATTGCTATTAATCCCAGACAAAACTTCTTTTAAATCGGCATAATGAACCTTAACCCGAAACAATGAACCCATGCTGGCCTGCACAACCTTAGGATTGAAAACCTCCACCGAATCCGGGGAACAAATGATATTTTTTAGCCCGAACCAATCCGCAATCCTGATGATGGTTCCAAGATTTCCAGGATCGGAAATCTGGCTGAGCATCAAAACCAAATCATCGTACATGCTTTCTTCAATAATCCTTTCGGGGATTTTTGCCGTAGCCAGAACTTCATTGGGCGTCTTGAGGTTGCTGATTCGTACCAGTTCTGCCGGAGAAATAATTTCGGTAAGATTTTGGATTGAAACCGGAATCCCCCGCTGACCGGAGTCCCAGGTTTTTAAAGCGTAAATTCCTGTTACTTTAAAATCGCTTTTAAGCAGCTCGGCCACCATTTTCGGTCCCTCGACCACAAATTCCTGGTATTCGTCGCGAAACTTTTGCAGGTGCAGCGATTTGAGATATTTAAGTTTACTTAACGAGAGCATTTTTAACCTTTTACTTATTTTTTTGTCAGAAATTTAACCAAAACAAAAAAAATCCAAATCTCAGTTTAAATTCATTTCTAACCGGATTTTTATTCCCCCTCTCCTTGCAGGGAAGCGCTTAGGGGATGAGATCAGCCGACTGCTATTTTAATCTTTCCACCTGGATTATGTAAAAATAATTCCATAAAAAAAGTCCCTCAACAAAGGGACTTTTCTTTTATTGAAAGATTTATTTTACTCAGCTACAACTTCAAATTTGAGTTCAGCTTTGATATCTTTGTAAAGGCTTACTGTTGATTTGTATGAACCTAATTCTTTAATCGATTCACCGTCAACAGAAACTTTGCGTTTGTCGATTTCGTAGCCATGTTGAGTTTTGAGGGCATCAACAATCTGGATAGCGTTAACCGAGCCGAAAATTTTTCCTGAAGTACCAGCTTTAGCACCGATTTTAAGAACAATTTTATTCAGCAACTGAGCCATGGTATCGGCTTCTTTGCGTAATTTTTGTTCTTTAAAGGATTTTTGCTTGTTTACTTCAGCAAGAATTTTTTTATTGGTACTTGTTGCCAGAATAGCCATTCCTTGTGGGATGAGGTAGTTACGGGCATAACCATTTTTCACTTTCACAACCTCGTTTTCGTAACCGAGGTTTAGCATGTCTTGTTTCAAAATTATTTCCATTGTTCTCTCTCCTCTATTTTAATAAGTCAGCAACATAAGGCATTAAGCACAGATGACGGGCTCTTTTAACAGCCTGTGCAACTTTTTTCTGGTATTTTGTTGATGTTCCGGTAATACGGCGTGGTAAAATTTTACCTTGCTCGTTTACAAATTTCAAAAGGAAATCAGCGTCTTTGTAGTCGATATATTTAATCCCAGCTTTTTTAAAGCGGCAGTATTTCTTTTTCTTAACGTCAACTGCGATGGGGGTTAAGTATTTAATATCCGAATTTTGTATAGCCATTTTTTCTGTTGTTTAAAGATTTGTAATAGGTTACTTTGATTCTTCTTTAACTTCTTCTTTTACTCTGGCACGCTTTTTCTCGTTGTAAGCAACGGCATGTTTATCGAGTTTTACAGTTAAGAAGCGGATTACGCGCTCATCGCGTTTAAGGGCGATTTCCAGGTTTGCAACAAAGTCACCTGAAGCTCTGTACTCCATAAGGTGGTAAAACCCTGTTGATTTTTTCTGGATAGGATAGGCTAATTTTCGCATACCCCAATGGTCCTCAAACACCATCTCAGCACCTTTTTCGACAACGAAATTCTGGTACTTCTTAACCGCTTCCTTCATCTGATCTTCAGACAAAACGGGAGTTAAAATGAAAACGGTTTCATACTGATTTGACATCTTGTGATAATTTAAGTTAATAAAAATTTAATATTTTTTAAAAGTGGCGGCAAAGATAGGATTTTATTTTAGAAAATTCAGCAGTTGAAATCTAAATTTTTGAGAATGAACCTGAAATATCACGGAAAAGTAACTGTAAATCCTTGATTTACTTTTATCCGGTAAGCTTTTCCCGGTTCAAGGAGGAGCAAAGTCCTGATTTTTTTCTCAGGCCAGTAAATTTTGGTTCCGGCAATTTCGGTGATGATATCAACTTTGCCGGAGTTTGGCAAAAATAACGGAACCGGATTAACGCCAACTTCAGAAATTACAGGCAAAATATTCCAGCCGGGTTCCAGGGCAACTGATTTGTCAGTCCGACGAAAGCCGCAGGAACCGGCATTCGCAGCACCCGAAAGCTTTATCAGGTAGCTTTTTGATGGATCCATTAAAAAGTTTGGAGGGATATTTCCGCCCTCAAAAACCACCTCTTCAAAATCGGTAAAATAAAGGATTTGATCGGTAAAAGATGAAGCAAAATTCTGAAAAGAGTTACAAACCGGATTGAGATAAAACGAAAAAGCGCTCCAGCCTGGTTCCGTCACAAATTGCTGAAGCAAAGGCGACACCGGCCAATCTTTTATAAAAGTTATCTCACTGGAAGAATCCAAAAGATCATCGAAAATTTGCCAGGAAGCACAACTTCCTTTAAGCTGGAAATTAATGAACGGCACGAGCAGAGATAGGGTGATTTGATGCTGTTGATCGCGGGTAATGGATGGCGATGGTGAACACGTATTTTCGCCAAAAGAACAGTAAAAGTTATAGTCGGCAAAATAGCAATGACCGCCACCTGAGATGCTGATAAAAGTCTTCCGTCCATCCGGCAACGCCTCAAACATTGGCATTTGATTTTGAGCGGGAGGTGTGACGCAATCATTTGAACCTGCAAAAACCAAAGAAGGCAGGGTACAAAGTGCCGCGGCTGCAATTGCTGAAGGGTTTGTTTCGGCAGGAGCAAATGTAATTAGCGTTGTGATATCCGGATTGTTGGCTGTTGCCAGAAAAGCTGCGCCTCCGCCCATCGAATGACCCATCACGGCAGTGTTTGGTGAGATTTTCCCATAAAACTGGGAACCTGGATTTTCTCTTTCATCGAGCATTTTACTGCTCAGAAAAGCCATATCCAACCCAAAATTAAGATGGTTTGGCGCCGGAAAAATGGATTCTTCTGTACGTGGGAAAACCATGATAAAACCTTGGGGCACCAAAGCCTCCCAAAGATATGTGTAAGCCGAATACGTCATGGCAAAACCATGCCCGAAAACGATAACCGGAAAAAGTCCTTCGGCCACAGCCACATTATTTCCATTTTGATTGGATGGGTAATAAATTTCGACAGGGATGCTTCGGTTGTTGCGGGCCGGGTCGTTGTAGGTTTTGCTTTGATGACCAATTTGAAAATCCTGCCCAAATCCCGGCAGAAAGCCGGTAAGAAGCGAAAAAACAATGAATAGCTTTATAAAATGGGGAGATTTCATAGTAATAATGTGTTTTAATTGTTCGATGCTAAAGGTACCCTAAATAAAGGCTGCCGTTTGATTATCAAACAAAAAAACGGCGCATTGGTTTAGATTTCGCAAATTTTTCCGGGTACACGACCTCCGTAAAAAATCGAACATCATCGCACAGAATAACATTGTCGCAAACCTTTGTCAGATGAGGGATAAGGTCAAAAGGTTTGTGTGGCGTAGTGTCCTGGCTTATGTTTAAAGGTTTTCTTTTTTCATCGCCGCTCATCCGGAAAACCTTATCGCCAACCTCTGACTATGTAAAAATCTGAAATCAAGATTTTTCTCAACCCAAGCCCAAATATCCCTCAAGAAAATTTGTAACCCTTGATTTTCAGGAAAAAAAAGAGAAGCAACCCGATAAAAATCAAACGCTGCTTCTCCAAACAAACACTTATGAAAAACTATCTTCCTAAAAATCCCATAATTTCTTTATTTACTTCGTCAGGTTTTTCGAATTGCAGGAAATGCCCTGCTTTTGGGACAATGACCAGTTTGCTTCCTGCAATTTTTTCATGACCTTTCATGGCGATATTGGCTGTTTTGCCGGCATTTAAAAAGCGGTTGGGAATCAGGTTGTCGTTTGCACCGAAAAGGATCAACGTTGGCTGTTTGATCTTATCGAGCAACTGGAAAACAGGCTCGTCAACCATGCCATTTACCGATTGGACCACGGCATAGCAATAATTATCAAAATCGGCGGCGGTGCGCATGGCAATGCGGTCGGTAATCATGAAAGAAGCATCATCAGGAACATTGTAAAAATTTGATGCCAGATTGGTCTGGATTTGTTCGACGGTGGTTTTTTTCACGCCATCCAAAGTCATCACATCGCGGAACCACTGTTTTTGTCCTTCTGTAAATTCCTCAAAACCTGCCGGATCAACCAAAACCAGTTTTTTTATGTTTTCAGGATAATTTAATGCTGCCATAATCCCAATCTGCCCACCCATCGAATGACCGGCAATGACAACATTTTTCAGTTTGAGGTTTTCGATGAGTTCGTTTACAACACCTGCATAAAACGTCATCATCCCGCTATGCGGCGCTTTGCTCGATTTGCCATATCCTGGAAGGTCGATGGCGATACAACGGTAATTCACTTTTAAGCCTTCGATATTTTTCTTCCAGGCCGGAAGATAACTTCCAAGCCCGTGAATAAAAATAATGGTGTAATCACCTGAGCCTTCGTCAACATAAGCCAGGTTTATGTTTCCGGAAAGAGCGGCATATTTTACCTCGTAAGGATAATTCAAATCCTTCAGGCTTTTGAGTGGTTCGATATTGCGGTAAGCGTTCATATCCTTACATAAATTATTCGTCTTACATCCCGAAATCACTGTAGAGGAGATTATCAAAACTGCCAGCAAAAACAGGCTAATCCCTATATTTTTTGTTGTTTTCATTATTTGCATTTTTAAAAATTAAAACATCAACCATTTGAAAACCAAAAACGCAGTCCAGGGATTTACAGGACGTCCGCCGGTTTTTGTACCATTTATATAATAGCTGTACGAATTGTCGTTGCTGTCGTAAAAATCGCCAAGCCAAACGTAGGCACCGTGCATTTCGACGCTCATGAAAACGCCAAGCGAATATTTCAGCGCAGCATTTGCTTCGAGGCCGATCTGCTGGCCGCCACCCTGCGGCTCGACCATACTCATCGCCCATGAAGTACCAACTTTTCCGGTAAATTTATATGGAACAAAACCATGCGACAGGTTCATTGCTCCGCCCAACAAGCCGTAACCCATGTTCGAAAGGTCGGCGATAAGCGGGGTGTAGCGGTTTACAACATTGGCGTGAGGGAAAAGAATGTAGGAGCCGCTGCTGATGTAAATGTTGGCAGGCGTTCCCCAGGTGTTTCCGGTAATTACGCCCGAATATTTGTTGTCGGTCAGGTTGTTGTCGTCGCCACTCGAAAAAACGGTTTCAATCGTAACCACATCATCAGTGGTCTGGCCGTAGCGATAACCAAATCTCAGGTTGGCAGCAAGACCTCCGATGTCGGCACCGGTTTTCCATTCGCCCGAAATTTCCTCATTTGCCTTCCCGATATTGTAGTTGGCAAAACCCGTCAGGCGATAGCGATCCATCATAAAATCGGCGTTGCGGCTGAAAAAGCCACCAAGCCATACGATGTCGGCTTTGTATTTTCCATCAAATTTAAATTTAAAAGTTCCATTATACTCATTCAGACGGCTGTTTAAACCTTGTCCGTAAATGGAAACTCCGCCTTCGCCACTGGAGCGGTCGCGGACATAATGTACCGAGCCTCCGGCTTTCCATAAAGGCGAAACATCGCCTTCGTAAGTTGCATACTGGAGGGTAACATCGTCGTTTTGCTGGATGTCGTTTTCATAAAGCTGGAAATATCCAAAGCCCCATCTCGAAAAATCTTTGTCGCGATTTACGCGGATTCCTACCGCATCGGTTCCCCAATACATCAGGCGGTAGCCCGTTTCGGTCATTTTATCGAACATCGTTCGGTAAGGATCGTAAGGCGTGTCAAAAAGACGCTGCAAACCTATATTTACTGTCCATCCTGTCGCAGGTTTTATCTCGACTTCGAGGTTTTGTGTCTGGATATTTACCTGGTCACCGGAGATTGCGCTTCCAAGATTCCCACCTGTTCCATAAGCCTGGTCGCCCCAAGTCCAGTCGATCTCGAAGGAAGCCCGCAAAGTAGCTTTTCCGTTAAAGAGATGCGGCTGGTAAATGAAAAACGGGAGGAGTCGCTGCTCGAAATAGTAATTGGTGGAAGTATCGGCGGTATGCGTGGTATTATCGCCAAAAAGCCTTCCGATAACCTGGCCTTTCATAAATACATTTTCAGGATAAAAATTGGAACTCACACCCTGAGAGATAAAGTAGGCCATGAACTGAAATTCCTTGTTGGCTTTTTTAGGAACCTGCCCGTTATAATAATTGATATTATTCCCTGTCATCGAAGTGCTGATGCTTTGCGATCTGGCATCATAACCGTACAGAAAAAACACAATCAGGATCAGAGAAAGAGTAAAGATTTTTTTCATGCTTTTTGGCTTTGTTTAAAGTAATTTTAAAAGCTCAACAATTGATATTAAAAAGCCTAACAATCCGGCGGATGCCGCATTGTCAGGCTTTATTTTTACAATACGATATTATTCGCTTTGTCCAATCCAGTTATATTTCTGGAGGTTCATGGTTCCCAAGGCTCCGCCACTGGTGCTTCCGAAACCGGCTGCTGCGGTTGGAGGAGTTACACCGGCAATTGCAGGGTCAACCTGGGCAACTTCGTAATACATCGAATCGGTTGCTGCAGTAAACACCTTAAAAATACCCTGGCTTGTTACAGCACTTGGAAGGGTTTGGGTAAGAACGATATCCCAGATATCATTGCTGGTCGATTTGGTTTGTGTGTATGTTCCTTCAAATGATAAAGGAGTTCCAAGATAGTAAGCTGTTACTTTATAACTTTGGTCGGTATTAAAAGTAGCATACAGTGAATCATCAAAATTCAGGTTTTGCAGAATAAAAGAAATGTCATAAGCTGACCATTTTCCAATGATTCCACTTTCGACGGTAGTGGTAGTTTTCGAAAAATCTGCATCAAGCGCTCCACCATCCGCATTATAAATTTTTCCAGCCACGGCAGTTACCTGGATGGTAACACCAGCTTTAACGCGATTCGAAAAAACAAGATTGATTGTTGCATCACTTTCGCCGGCGACATGAGTTACCGAATAAGTTGCAGTTACGGTTGCATCCGAAATACCCACGCTAAAACTGTTAGCATCGAGGTTTCCGGTTTTGTTGTTCATGCCGTAAACGGCTTCGTTAAAGGTTACTGTAATTGCAGCATTATCCCCGGAAATTTCCAGGGTGGTAATCTCCGGCTGAACGCCTGGAGTTTCGTCATCTTTTGAACATGAAGCAAAAGTGAACATCAAAGCTGCGAACAGCACGGTCATCATTTTAAAATTTCTCATTGTAATTTGATTTGTTTTGGTGTTAATAATTATATTTACTTTATCGAAATATTTACTCTTTAAACTCTTATAACTTTTTTTTAGTGCATTGTTTTAAGAACTTTCCGGTCGATTTTACCGGCATCGTTTTTTGGTAAGTTGCTCAAAAACCTAAAATATTTAGGGATTTTGTATTTTGCCAGCCGACCCATACAATAAGCCCTCAGTTCGTCGTCACTTAAGGCAAAACCGGGTTTAAGACAAACAAAAGCCATGCCTGCTTCGCCCCATTTTTCGTCGCTCACACCAACAATGGCAGCTTCGGCAACCGAGACGTGTGACCGGATGATGTGCTCAACTTCGGCAGGATAAACATTTTCGCCACCCGAAATGTACATATTCTTAATCCGGTCAACCACATAAAAATAACCTTCATCATCTTTTCTCATCAGGTCGCCGGTATGAAACCAGCCTTCCTGGATGGTTTCACGCGTCACCACATCATTTTTCCAGTATCCCGGCGTAACAGTCGGTCCTTTAAGCACCAGTTCTCCGATTTCATCGGCAGCTACTTCTTCAAATTTCTGGTTCACCAGTTTGGCTTCATAATAAAAATTCATGGTGCCAATGGATCCTTTTTTCCGAATGGCATCTTTATGATTGAGCGATGTAACGTTGGGGCCGACTTCAGTCAATCCATATCCCTGGCGGATAAGCACGCCTTTTTTATGCCATTTTTCGATGAGCGGGATGGGCATGGCTTCGCCGCCAACAATTAAATAACGCAGCCTGCTGAGTTCTACTTTATCAAAAACAGGCGATTCGGCCATCATTTTTAGCATCGTTGGCACTGCCCACCAGATCGTCGCGCGTTCAAATTCGAGCATTTCCAGAACCAGGTCGGCATCAAAGCTGCGCATGATTAACGTATAGGCTCCGTGATGGATAAAAGGTGCGAGCAAAACATTCCAGCCGCCCGTGTGAAAAGGAGGTGCACAGTTGAGTGACACATCGCTGGAAGTAAGGTCGAGCCTGAGTTCGGTGTTTATGCTGTTCCAGAACAACATTTTGTGGGTGTAAAGCGCCCCTTTCGGGAAAGCTGTGGTTCCGGAGGTATATAAAATAAAAATGGGATCCTCCTCTGTTATTAGAGAAATTGGTTTTGGAGGATTAATCTTATTTGAAAGGCAGGTATGATTGATTTCTTCGAAAGATTTCATGGCCATCTTGAAGCCAATTTCCCGGTAACTCTTCAGGTTTTCGATTTTTGGCAGGAACTTTTCGTCATAAACAATTCCTTTTAATTCGGCATCGGAAATAACAAATTCAAGCTCGTGCGCTGTGAGCCTGAAATTCAGCGGTACCAGGACAATCCCCAATTTTTGGGCAACAGCAAAAAGCACGATGTATTCGAGATTATTTTCGGCGATTACTGCAAGCCTGTCGCCTTTGGAAAAACCATAATCATGGTGAAGAATTCCAGAGAAATTATTCCCAAGCTTGTTAAACTGAGAAAAGCTGTATTCGCGCTCCGTTTCTAAATCTCTGAAAGCGATTTTAAAAGGGTGGTACCCAGCCCATTTATCGAACCAATCGAAGGAAATCATAGCTTTTTAGTTTTAGTAAATTGATGAATAACCAATCCCACTGCCGTCGAAACGATGATTGCGCCCGATGCTGAAATTGCAGGGTTACGCACCGTTCCTACCAGATATTTTGTAAAGAAGCCAAAACTCCATCCAAATTCTGCCACACACCAGGGCAAAAAATAATAAATCCCAAAATGCACGAAAAGCGCCGTAATTGTGGCCCAAAATGGCGCCCTGATATCAACATCTTTTAAAAATATTCCAAAAATTACCGGAATAAAAGCTGCCGAAAAATAAGCATAAACGCCATTCTGCGCAAGCATTGCAACACTTAATTTTGGATTCATAAGCTGATCGTACGAAACAAAAATAGTAACAACCGCCAGCAAAATTATCGAGATTTTATTAATCGAAATATAGGCCAGTTCTGTTTTGATGTGTTTCCCGAAAAGCGGTTTGATAATGTCGGAGGTGATGGTTGTCGAAACGGACTGGATGAGGCCTTCGAGTGTAGAAATACCTGCCGAAATCAATCCAAGTATTACGATAAGTCCAACAAAAACGGCAAGCCTGCTGTCAGCAAAAGCTGCAACAACATAAGCCGAAATAATTCCATCGTTTTTCAAAGGAACTCCGTTTGCGATCAAATCAGGAAAAGTAAACCTGGCGTAAAAACCCGTTAGAACCACCAGGAAGAAAATGCCCTGCACTATTGCTGCAACCCACAGATAGCGGTTTACATCGCTTTCTTTTTTTAACAAAAGCGATTTTGTGATGATGTGTGGCTGAACCACCACGGCAATCCCGATAATAAACTGGGCAAAAATAATCTCATAAAAATCCCTGAAAAGCGGACTCGACGGGTAAGTTGAGTTTACAAGCTGGGGGTCGATGGCAGTTAGTTTTGAGATAAATCCTTCGATGCCACCCTTGAAATGCTCATAGCCGGAACCCAGTAAAACAAAGGCAACCACGAGCATGATCAAAGCCTGGATGGTGTTTGTGTAAACCATCGAATTGGCGCCGCCAAACATCATGTAGCCAAAAATAAAAACCACAATGCCGGTAAGCACGTACATTTCGCTAACATTAAGCGCGTGCGACAAAACTTTGGCCAGCGCCACAACGATCAAAACAATAAAGGTGATGAGCAAAAGCGACAAAAAAGCCATAAACAGCGAGTAGTTCTTGCTTTGATATCTTTTACCAATCCATTGAGCCAGCGTGATTGCCTTGACAGCCTCTCCATGCTTTCTGAATTCTTTGGTAAGAATTGTCAACGAAATCAAAGCTGCTATCGGGAAAACCAGCCCATAGGCAATGAATGCCCCAAAGCCGTAATTGGCAATAAAACCGGGATTTATCACGAAAGTTGCCGCACTTGTCATCGATGCAGCCAACGACAAACCTACCGCCACAGGCGAAAAAACGATATTCCCGATGGCGTAATCTGAAATATTTTTGATTTTCATCGCGCCCCGGATAACAAAAAACAAGGTAACCGCCATGTAAAGGACGATTAAAATCCAGGTTCCCGTAACTTGTTCTGGTGTTGCCAATTTAAATTTGTGTTCTAATGAATATTTTGAGTTCTGATTTTCTAAAATACATCAATACCTGAAAGCAGCAATGGCGAAAGCCAATCCCCCACCCGATCCGATAAAAAATAACAGATCGCCTCGCTTGAGTTTTAAAGCATTTAAACTGTCGTTAAAAGCCAGCGGAATGCAGGCAGAGCCGGTATAACCGTAATAATGCATGCTTGTTTGTGCTTTTGCCTGAGGCTGTCCCAAAATATCCATGGTTTGCCGGATGCTGTTAACATTGATTTGTGTGAGAAAATAATGATTTACATCATCAGGCGTGATGCCCAGTCGCTTGCACAAATTTAAAGTCATCATCGACCACATTTCGGGATTGAGGGTTTTGGGGAATTTTTTAACAAATTGCAGCAGTTGCCCTTTTTCGGCGATCAATTCATCGGTGATTGGCTTAAAAGTGCCTCCGCCATAAATGCCCATATAATCGCAATATTCGCCTTTGGTAATCAGTTCGCTGCCCAAAAATCCCCGTTTTGTGCCGGTTTCGGCTTTGAGGATAAAAGCTCCGGCTCCATCGGCAAAAAGCGTAACCGTATTTTTATTGGTCATGTTGAGATATTTGCTCATCGCGTAAGCACCCACAACCAGGACGGTGTTGTAGCGTTCGTCGGCCTGTATGTATTTTGAAGCAATGTCGAGAGCTGTCACGAAACCAGAACATGCCGAGTTTACGTCGAAAGTTCCGGCATTGATCAATCCCATTTTATGCTGCACTTTTGATGCTGTTGATGGCGAAATATATTCGGGGGTATCTGTCGAGATAATCAGCAGATCAATATCTTCTGGTTTTACATTTCCATTTTCCATGGCTTTCTGTGCAGCTTCAATCGCCAGGTCAGCGGTTGACTGATTTTCGCTGCACCAGCGCCGTTCGTAAATTTCGACATGCTCGCGCAGCCAGCTATCCACATCTTCAACCAGCAAATCGTTAAAATAGCTGTTTGGGATGATTCTTTCGGGAACGTAGGCTCCGGAGGAATGTATAATCGCGTTTCGTTTCATTCGTATTTTTTGGAAATCTGAATCTTTTGTTTCCCAGCCGTGAACGGCTGGGCTATGGAATCATGATTTTTAAATTCTAAATATTTTTAAACTGTCATTCCTCCGTCCACGCTAAGCGTGATGCCGTTGATGTATGATGCCTGATCTGAGCAGAGGAAAAGATAAGCGTCGGCCATTTCTTCGGGAGTTGCCAGTCTTCCGAGTGGCACTTTGGCTTTCATGCTTTCCAGGACATCGGCTGGCATTTTTGCAACCATGTCGGTGAGTGTAAAACCGGGAGCAACTGCGTTTACGTTGATGCCTTTGCGGCCAAGTTCGCGTGCCCAGGTTTTTGTCATCCCGATAATGCCAGCTTTGGTTGCCACGTAATTGGTTTGCCCGAAATTACCATACAAACCCACCACCGACGAAGCGTTCACGATTTTGCCACAGCCTTTGGCCACCATAATATCGGCCACTGCTTTGGTGCAGTTAAAAACGCCGGTTAAATTTACATCAATCACCTGCTGCCACATTTCGTGGGTCATCTTTTTGAGTGATGCATCCCGCGTGATTCCGGCATTATTTATCAAAATGTCAATGGTTCCAAACGCATCTACAATTTTTTTAACACCGGCCACAACTTCATCAAAGTTGACTGTATTGATGTTGAAAAATGCAGCTTTCCCCTCATCGGCAACGATTTCGCCAACAACGGCTTTTCCTTTTGCCTCCTGTACATCCCAAATCATCGAAATTCCGCCTTCGGCAGCAAATTTTATAGCAGTTGCCTTGCCGATACCGTCGGCACCGCCAGTGATGATGGCAATTTTACCTTCAAAACGTTTCATTCAAATTAAATTTAGTGGTAATAAATTATTGAGGCAACAAAGAAACAGCTATGTTTCACAACCGAAGTGTTTGCAAAGTAAATTTAAGCCATCGACTTTAACAGCAATTTTTTAGAAATATAATCTTAACTAATTATATGTAAATATTTTAATAAGCAATTTAGATGGGTTGACTTAAGAATATTTTATTTCGTGACTGACAGGAAAAAGCCAGTTGAGGAAACCGTTTAAAAGTAGATTGCTGGTTTTGAACCTGACAAGTTTTGTAATGCTGTCAAGTTTTTACCTCCATTTCTGATTCAAACCGGGAAGAATAAAATTACTCATTATGAAAACAACTCCGGAACATGCTGTAACATCTCGTTTTTGAGTTCGGCAATTGCATTTTGGTTGATAAATCGCCTGGACGATTCCTCAATCACCGTCCGAAGTTCCGGCAGGCCAATCTGCCCGGTTTTGTATCGCGAAAGCTGATAATACCACGAAATGGTCGGGATGTATGCAGGCCGCTCGCCATAATCCTTTTCACGGTCGATAAGTTTTTGCCGGCGGCAGAAAAAAATAACCTGCTGATATTTTTCCTGCAACAACATGGCCTGCAGATAAGCCGAAAAAAAGGTATGCCACCGGTTAATCATGATTTTATCTTTAAACGCTTTGTAAAAGGATGAAGCATAGCTCTCGGCTTCAGCGGCCTTTCCATTGGCTGATAAACTTCTAATCAGCAACGAAGCAAAACCCACCCGGTTGTGGTAGCTGATGGTATTTTTTAAATCGGGAATCGATTTCTGAAGCAGGTCGAGTGCCGTTTTTTGCTGCCTGGCTTTTAGTAAAACCGAGCATAAATTATTGAGATAATGGATGTAGTCGCTGCCTTTGTCGAGGATAGAAAGATTTCCGTAATAAATGGCCTTTTCGGATTCGTTGAGCTTGGCGTGCAAAATCACCCGGTTTGAGTAATAGTTGAGCAAAATGCGTCGCGAATAAAACTTCCCTTTTGTGATTTCGCCGTCGAGGTAATCGTACAGCGAAACAATCTGGTCGAGGCGGTTGTAGTTGTAATACAGGAAAGTAAGCCGCACAATTGCGTAATACCGGTTCATTCCGTCAAGCGTCTCATCAAAAAAAACTTCCTTCAGAAAACTCTCCCATTTTTGAGATTCCGATTTATGAAAAGCATATTGGCTGATAATGTCGCGGGTGGCCTCACTCAACCGACCAAAAATCATTTTGGAGCGCTCATAAGCCTCCTTATTTTTTTCGAGATAAGCGGCCACAATTTCTCCATAGTGATGACGCACCCTGATCAGCAGAAAAGATTGGTAATCGAGTACCAGCTCATAAATCCGCATAAAATAGTACGGAAGGTCCTTTTGGTTTTTGATGATGTTCAAAATTTGCTTTTCATCTTCGGGTACAATCGTGTCGGTCATTACTTTTTTATCGAGCGATGAAATCAACAGCAGGTTTTTATCCACATCAACAGCATCTAAATTCCTGATAATCCAGTTTTTGAGGTACGAATATTTTCGTTTATCCACTGCTTCATCAAATTTAAGCTTGCCGGTTTTGTTGTATGCCGAAATTTTTGAAAGCATGCCCTGCAATTCGGCGTCCTGAAATTTTTCGGATTGTTTAAGATATTCAACCTCAAGAGGCAGCAGCCATTTAGCGAATTCTGAGAATGTTTTTAGTTTTTGCTTCATCCGATTATCATTAAAACCGAACGAAGATAATCATTTGCCCGAAAACGACTTTTGTTGCAACCTTTAAATCACTGATTTTCCATTAGGCATTAAATCCAATCTGGCCATATTTTCGGGAATTTCCAATCCATCTGATAAAGCAGAATTGGCCGATCATAACCTGGCAGCAAATGACATGGAATTTTCATCCATGAGCCTGATATAAAAAAGTATCAAAAAATAAAAAATGTGGCTAAAGCCCATAATATCATGGCATAAATTGCCCCGACCTACGGTAGCTGAGCTTGTCGAAGCTAAGGTCGGGGCAATTGAAAACCTGGCAGTTACTGAGCTTTAGCCCAAAAGCAGCAGTTTTTAAATCGGACTCATCCAAATTTATGAAACTCTGAACTTCTGACCTTTGGCGAAAACAAGGCTTTTGTTTTCTTAGAATCTTCTCTGCCATATGAAAATATTCTTCATTTTTTGAGAAGTCGGAAGAATTGGATGGCGCTGACTAAATTCAAAAATGAAAGTTGAATTCCGTTAAAAAAGCGTAAAACTACTTATCAGATAATCCTTAAGAGCGCTTCTGTAATCTTGGTAAGTTAGCTATCATCATGGGTTTCCCGGATATTTCAATTGTTGAGGAAGCTTGTCACAAATTTTCGTCAGTCCCCATCTAAGCCAAATTTTCGGTAATTTTAGCGTTAGTAAGATTCCCCGACCTGATTTGTTAATCAACATTAAATGTGTTATCCATTATGTTTCAGAAAATAATGTTCCTGTTTTTACTTTTTCCGCTAACCTTTTTTGTGGCCCATGAAGACGAAAAAGTTGTAGCTACCGAAGAGAATTCAACTGCTGCTGATACCCTCATCAGGCGTGAAGCAGTTATTGATTTTGCCAAAAATTTCCTTGGAAAACCCTATTGCTATTCCTGTTCCAATCCCGACAAGGGTTTCGATTGTTCGGGATTTGTACAATATGTGTATAAAAACTTTAATATTTCGGTGCCTCGTTCATCTTCGCAATATGTCGCAATCGGAGCATCATTAAAACCAGAAGATTTTAAAATTGGTGATGTCCTGGTTTTTTACGGCTATCGCAACAGTACCAGCATCGGCCATGTGGGCATCATTTGCGAGGCCAACGGAATGTCGTCCAAATTTATCCATTCGTCTTCAGGCAAGGTTAAAGGAGTTGTCATCAGCGAATTGAGCTCCGAAATGTACACGCGCCGCTTTTATAAATGTATTGATGTGATTGGCAAAAAATAAAAATGGGAGACAAAGCCCCCTTTTCCATTGTTGTTTTTCGATTACTTAACCTGGATGAACCAGAAATAGCAAATAACAAAACTCAAATAACTCCTTGATTTAATTTGTCTTTTGTGATTTGTCTTTTGTGATTTCTGCAAAAAAAATTAATTTCAAAAATAAGGCACTAATTCATGATGATGCTTGCCAGGCGTTCATCCCTGCCATACACATCTTCAAAAAAATTAATCTCTCCATTTTCATCAACCAAAGCTGTAAAATAGCCAATGTAAACAGGGATTTTATTTTTTAAGGTACAAACCTGTTCTTTACCTGAATGCATGGCTGCATCAATCTTTTTTGGTATCCAGATGCTGTCGTTTTTAAGAAGTTCAACAGCCAGGTCGCGTGGTTTGCCAACGCGGATACAGCCGTGGCTAAATGCCCTGCTTTCGCGTTCGAATAAGCTTTTCGACGGGGTATCGTGGAGATAAATGTCGTGCGAATTTGGAAACATAAACTTTACCAGTCCCAACGAATTATTTTTGCCGGGCTTTTGTCTTACCTGTCCATTATTCCATTCCATATTGTGCTTTTCGAGATAGTTGGCGTTTTTTGCCATCCCCGGTTTAACCTCTTTATTAATAATGCTTTGCGGCA
Source organism: uncultured Bacteroidota bacterium (assembly GCA_903944895.1). Lineage (GTDB taxonomy): Bacteria > Bacteroidota > Bacteroidia > Bacteroidales > 4484-276 > CAJATL01. The sequence goes on along the minus strand of CAJATL010000220.1, from coordinate 21,412 downwards.
AATTCCAGTATGGGCTAAAAACAATGTAACTCAAGTTACCTCCGAAAATAACTGTTTTCGACATTACTTTTCCAACCACAACCGGAGAGGTAAAATCGCTTTTCCCATCGCGGAAAACGCTGAGTTTAAAGGAAGGAATGTTTACAAAAACAAGTTCTTTTGCGTTAACAATTTCCGGCTTAATCCAGCGGCAGCGCTCCATGTTTACAATGATCTTTTTGATAAGATCACCAACAGGCACGTTCATGTGGGCAATATGTTTTGGTGTAATCGAATTGCCGGGGATGAAACCATTGCGTTTCTGGTAATTCCGCACTGCTGCCACCAGTTCCTGATCATAAGTCTTGCTGTTATTATTTTGCTTCAGGTCGCCGGTTGCAAAGAGCCTTTCGCGTATTTGAATGATTGCCATGGCTGTATCGCCCTGTTTGTAGGCTTTTAACTTCGGATCAAGATCAATCCGGTTCCAGCCGCCGTTTTTCTCGATTTCGCGGTATTGCTTCAGCACATTACGTAATTTATAATATTGACGGAAAAGCACACTATCATTCCGGGTGAGTTGCTCCGGATTTAACAGCACCGAATCCAGCAAACCAGCGTAGGCCAATTGCTTACGCGGAAGCAGCCACTCGATAGCGGCAGTGGTTTCGGCGTCAACACCGCGATATACTTTTTCGGCATAAAACAAAAACAAACTGGTGAGCATCAATTCTGTTTCGGTCGGATTGAGACTGTTTTCGATATCATCTTCAAAAATGCCGGAAATTTTTTCCTGATACGGAAATTTTGACGAAACACCCTCGGTTTCAAGTTCACTTGCTTTGCTGTAGAGCGAATTACCAAATTCGATAATCCCATTCTTGTCAAACCAGATATGGTTGAAATGATGTTTCCGGTAAACCACAAACACTTCATCTTTATAGGTGGAAAGTTCGGGATAGGTTTTAAAGAAATCAACTGCCAGCGCACTGTCGAAGGGGATGTTGCTGTGGTAGTTGATGCTTCCCTGCAAATCAGTACTCAACTGATCGGTGGCAGATGTTTCTTTCGGTTGTTTACACGAAACGGCCACAAAAAACAGCGCCAGTATGGCAAAGCTTAAAATTTGTCGTTGCATATTTTGGATTGTCTGAAGTTATTTAAAAAAGAAAAAAAGAATGAATTTGAGTCGATAATAAAATTCAGTTTTAAAAGACTGTTTAATTCATAATCCAAACACAAATTCATTCAAATACTATTCAAGAGCAGACAAAATACCAGCCCTTTTATCCGTTCTGCAATTTTATCAGATTTAGTGCTGAGCCGGCTTTAAACCAACCAATCTGCCCTTCGCTGTAAGTATGATTTCCAACGATTTCGTCCATCGAACCATCGGCATGATGCGCAACAATTTTGAGTGGAGTTCCGGGCGTAAAGTCGGTTAAACCGAGAATATCAAAAGTATCATCCTCAGCAATCTTATCGTAATCGGCTTTGTTGGCAAAAGTAAGCGCCAGCATACCCTGCTTTTTGAGGTTGGTTTCGTGGATGCGGGCAAAGCTGCGTACCAGGACAACCTTAACGCCCAGGAAACGTGGCTCCATGGCGGCATGTTCGCGTGAGGAACCTTCGCCATAGTTTTCGTCACCAACAACCACCGAACCTAAGCCGGCAGCTTTGTAAGAGCGGGCGGTTGCAGGCACTTCGCCGTAGTTTCCATCAATCTGGTTTTTAACGTCGTTGGTTTTTTCGTTAAAATAATTCACGGCTCCTATAAGCATATTATTCGAAATATTGTCGAGGTGGCCGCGGAATCTGAGCCAGGGGCCAGCCATCGAAATATGGTCGGTGGTACATTTCCCTTTGGCTTTTATTAACAATTTCAAGCCTTTCAAATCCTGTCCGTTCCAAGGCTCAAACGGAGCCAATAATTGCAAACGGTCAGAATCAAGTGCAACTTTAACTTCAACTTTGTTACCATCTTCGGCGGGAGCCTGGTAACCGGCATCGCCAACATCGAAACCTTTTACCGGCAACTCGATGCCGAGTGGTTCCTGCAGTTTTACTTTTTTACCATCTTTATTGATAAGGAAATCGGTGATCGGATTAAAGGTAAGATCGCCGGCAATGGCAAAAGCGGTGACGATTTCGGGCGAAGCCACAAAACCATGGGTGTTTGGGTTGCCGTCGTTGCGTTTGGCAAAATTGCGGTTGAACGAAGTGATGATCGAATTTTTCTCCTTTTTCTCGGCGCCATGACGTGCCCACTGTCCAATGCAAGGCCCGCAGGCATTGGCCAACACAACGCCGCCAATTTTCTCAAAGGTTTCCAGATAACCATCGCGCTCCACGGTAAAACGAACGAGTTCCGAGCCTGGGGTAACGGTGTATTCAGCTTTAACTTCGAGATTATTATCGAGTGCCTGCTGTGCCACCGATGCAGCGCGGGTTATGTCTTCGTACGATGAATTTGTGCAGGAGCCAATCAGTCCGACTTCCAGTTTTTCGGGCCAGCCGTTTTCTTTAACTTTAGCAGCAAATTCCGAAAGTGGCGTTGCCAAATCTGGTGTAAAAGGCCCGTTGATGTGAGGCTCCAGTTCGCTCAGGTTAATTTCGATAACCTTATCAAAATATTTTTCGGGGTTTTCGTAAACCTCGGCATCGCCGTTGAGGAACGGAATAACTTTATCGGCTTCGTCGGCAACCTTTTCGCGGCCTGTACTACGCAGGTATGAAGCCATTTTTTCGTCATAGCCAAATACGGAAGTTGTTGCACCAATTTCGGCACCCATGTTGCAAATGGTTCCTTTACCCGTGCAGCTCAATGCTGCGGCTCCTGGTCCGAAATATTCGACAATGGCGCCGGTGCCACCTTTCACGGTAAGAATTCCGGCAACTTCTAAAATCACATCTTTTGAAGCAGTCCAGCCGCTTAATTTTCCGGTAAGTTTTACGCCGATGAGTTTGGGCATTTTTAGTTCCCAGGCCATTCCTGCCATCACGTCAACGGCATCAGCGCCACCCACGCCGATGGCGATCATTCCGAGGCCACCGGCATTAACGGTGTGTGAGTCGGTCCCGATCATCATTCCGCCAGGAAAAGCATAATTTTCCAAAACAACCTGGTGAATAATCCCTGCACCAGGCTTCCAAAAACCAATTCCATATTTGTTCGAAACCGAGGCCAGGAAATCATAAACCTCCTTGTTGGCATCTTTGGCTGTTTCCAAATCCTTTTTAGCTCCGATTTTGGCCTGGATCAAATGGTCGCAATGTACGGTCGAAGGAACGGCAGCCTTGCTACGTCCGGCCTGCATAAACTGAAGCAATGCCATTTGAGCGGTTGCATCCTGCATAGCCACGCGGTCGGGAGCAAAATCAACATAATCAATTCCCCGTTTAAACGGAATTGTTGCTTCACCGTCCCACAAATGAGCATAAAGAATTTTTTCGGTGAGCGTTAATGGCCTTCCAAGAAGCTGGCGGGCTTTTTCAACTTTACCGGGCAACTTTTCGTAAACTGCTTTAATCAGGTCAAAATCGAATAACATAGTTTTGATATTTTTATGAGTTAATTATTTTTCAATCATTCTTTGTGTTAAGAAGGCAAAAAACTGCTTAATGGCTTTAAGTTTTCATCTACAAACTATCTACTTCTAACTGCCTACTGCCTACTGTCGACTGCCAACTACGAACTTCCAACTGCGAACTTCCAACTGGCGACTGCTTACTGTCAACTGGCAACTGCCTACTTCCTATTTCAACTTCTCATCCTTCGAGTCGAGCACCTTACCAAACTCATTGTAAGTCATCGTTTTCTTATTGATTGGCTTGCCATTCGCATCAAAATCAAAAAAATACTCGCTTACAAGCATTCCATTTTCGTAATTGTAAACAACTTTATTCATGATGATGCCTTGCTTGTTGTATCCTTCATCCTGAATGAGGTGGTTGTCGTTGTCGTTTTTAAAAAGATTCTTCGCCCAGGTTATCTCATTTCCATCCTGATCATACGAAATGAAAATATTTTCGATCTTCTGACCTTTTTCGTTGTACTTAATATAATTCACATTCGACATGATGGGCACATCATCAGCGGTGGTGGCGTAATACCATTGTTCGATCCGCAGGCCACGATCGTCATATTTGTAAGTGTAACGGTTTTTTTTGCTGACATTTCCATTTTTGTCAAAGTTACTGTCGGTGCGCTCGATCAGGTTGCCGTTATCGTCAAATTTATCAACAATCGATTCCCGCTGTTTTGCGCCACGCTCGAATTTGTTCGAAAAGCCTGGCATTGCATCGGTTTTCATTTTTGGGTTTGAAGCCGCTGAACCACTATTATTCCCGGAGAGTACCGGTTTTTTGACTTCTGATTGTTCATTTTTTTCCGGATTGTTATTCCGGTTGCATCCGCAACTCACAAAAACTGCCGTAATCATCAACATTATCAAGGCTTTGTAAATTTTCATAAAGCTATTTTTTTTAAAGGGCAAAATTAATGATTATTGATTTTTGAGATTCTAATCAAATCTTAAACTTATTTAAAACACAGCTACTTTTTACTTTTGAAAAAACTGTCCAGAAAAAAACCCTGCCGGGTAAATTCCGATTTGTTGTCGAAGTAAATATCGCTGATGGCCTCGATTGAAGCGGCAAAGGTTACACCATAGTTGATGTCTTTTTCGAGCTTAACGTACAGGTTTCCGGTGTATGGTACATTCGGGTTGAAGATTTCTTCATAGCTGTCTTTTTCGGGCTTTAATACATTTTTGTATTTTGCCGAAACAGTTTTGGCAATCCCCACAAGTTCAAAATTTGGAACGCCGTCTTTTACTGCAAGCACAATACCTCCGCTGATTCCTGTATTGAAAAGTGCATCCAGAAGAAATTCGCCTTTTTTGCCGGTATATGGGTTGCTCACGATACCTCGGGTAACCATCTGGTATCCGGCAGGATAACCCATAATGTAAACAAAACTCCCCCATTCCAGCTTTTCTGCCTTACCGGTGGAATAGCTAAAAGTCCTGATATTTTCACTTACATTCTCGAATTTGTTTCCTAAAAAGGCTACGTCCAGCGTATTGTCGGCGACAATAAGATTAAGGGTGCCATCTCCCGGCAGGTCACGGATGAAATTCAACTGCTTCTTTTTTAACGAGACGCTTTGAATAATTTCGGTCTTCTGATTATGTTCATCAACAAAATACGAAATTATCGTATCAGGATAATCAATGATATGGGCACAGGTTAAAACAGCTACAAAGCCGCTTACGTTGTAAATAATTGTCGCGGTTCCATGCACCGATTCGCTGAAAAAGCCTTTATTGTAAGCCAGCTTTTTAAAACTGTTGTTCGACAGATTTTTGATTTTCAACGCATCACTTTCATCATAATCATACCGGTCGTACTCGACCAGGCAGTATAGTTTTTTTACTGATTTTGAGATGTCATCGAGTTCGCTGGAACAGTTGCGATACGGAAATTCACTGTCGTAACGACCATCGCTCAGGGTTGGGTAAACCGTTTTATAGGTGGCTTTCTGGCAGGAACTTACAGTAAAAATCACCGAAAGCAAGGTTAAAACCAAAAAATAATTGCTGATTTGAGGAACTCTCAAAAGCACGCCATGACTCTTTGATTGAAATGGATTTTTAGTTTTTGGAAGTAAATTTTTCATTGTAAACAATTATTAAAATTAACGCTGCCTTTACTGTAGAAAAAAACATTTTTCCTTAATGGCAGAGCGCTATTAGAAAGATAATTATTATTGTAAAAATGATTTCAGGAATTGGTCAAACAACATTATTTTTTCAAATCCTTTCTTTCTCAATCCTTTGAAAAGCTTTTCATCACGGGTGAGAAGGGTCAAATTATACTCCAATGAAAGTGCAACAAACCAAACATCATCAAAATCAATATCCCTGGTCAAGGTGGCGGCTTTTTTAAGATTTTCATCATTTACCACATATCTTGGCAAAACGGTAACCTTTGAGAATATTTGGTTTGAGTACTCGATGAGTTGATTTCGTTCAAGCTTGGTTTTTTCGAAAATTGTCATTTTATACTCATCAATTTCATTAAAAAGATAGTCGATTGTCACAAACCTATTGAACATTACAATCGGTTTATAACTCGATTTTCCACTAATGAGCATACTCATGATTACATTTGTATCAAGAACATAATCAAACATTTGTACTAACTTTTATATACTGACTAAATCTGTCATTTAAAAATGCGTTCTTCTTTGCTGCTAACCAGGTCTCATCTTCGTTCAAACTTTCATTATCATAATCCTTCAAAATATCGGCTGCAGAAACTTTCAAAATTGTTTGTGTAATAAATGTCTGCAAATATTTTTCGATAGTTTGTTTACCTAAAACCTGAACAATTTCATCTTCTATTTTAATCACAAATTCTGACATATTCTTGCTTTATTTAATTAATCAAATTTAGTAAGGTACTTCAATCTTCAACAATCCTCAATTATAGTTTCTTCTGCTCTGTTGGTGATGACTTTTCATCAAAAGCAAGCATCTAATCCATTAATTCACTGATGTTTTTAACGCTGAGATTATTTAACGGATTATCGGAATGGATAAAAATTTCGGCCAGTTTCGATTTTTTTTGTTGAAGCCTCATTATCTTCTCCTCGATGGTATCGAGCGTAATAAACCGATAAGCGAAAACGTGTTTGTCCTGTCCAATCCTGTGAGCGCGGTTAACAGCCTGGTTTTCGACGGCAGGATTCCACCATGGGTCGAGCAGGAAAACATAGCCGGCTTGCGTTAAATTAAGTCCAACTCCGCCCGCTTTTATCGAAATCAAAAAAACATTGCGGTTATCCTGCGTTTGAAACTCTTCGATAACCTCGGCGCGATGCCTGGTTTCGCCGGTTAACCGGGAGTATCCGATTTTGTTTTCATCAAAATAGCTGGCAAACAAGTCCAGATGCTTCACAAATGACGAAAACATGAGCACTTTATGGTTTTCGCTGATCAGCGTTTCGACGTTTCGGATGACTTCGTCGAATTTCCCCGAATCAAAAGTATATTCTTCTTCAACCAGGCCGGGATGGTTGGCCAGTTGTCGCAGCTTTGTCAATCCCTGCAAAATTACAATCGCCGATTTTTCCATCCCGTTAAGTTCGATGCTTTCGAGGATGTGATTTCTTATCCTCGACTTTTCTGCAAGATAAATTTCGCGTTGTTGTTCGCTCATCTCACAATAAATATACTCTTCGCTTAACTCGGGAAGTTCTTTTTCGACTTCCGATTTGGTACGCCTCAAAATGTAAGGTTTAATGAGTGCATGCAGTTTATCGCGACGCTCTTCGTTGTTATTTTTTTCGATGGGAAGGGCAAAATACTTTTTAAAAAACGACAGATCTCCCAACAAACCTCTGTTTAAAAAATTCATCTGCGACCAAAGATCGGTTAGTGAATTTTCGATTGGAGTGCCGCTGATGGCCAGCTTATGCCTGGAATTTAGTTTATTGACAGACAGTGCAATTTTGGAAGAAGGATTTTTAATCACCTGGCTTTCGTCGAGAATGATGTATTCGAATTCGATTTTCGAAAGACTGTCGATATCATTTCTGATGGCGCCATAGGTAGTCAAAATTATGTTTGCCGACTGAAAATATGGCTGCAATTCAGCCCGGAGGGACCCGGTGTAATTGATGATTTTCAAACCTGAAGTAAATTTCCTGATTTCATTTTCCCAGTTGTGGATGAGCGATGCGGGCATTACAACCAGCGATGGAAGCCCGGTTGGTTCTGAAACACCTTCAGCAGCTAAAATACTTGTCTGACCGTGTTTTTCAACGCCAATCTGTGGTGCAGTCCTGGGCTGATCCTGCGTAACTTTCAGCAGCAAGGTAAGTGTTTGAATGGTTTTCCCCAGGCCCATATCGTCGGCAAGGCAAACTCCTAACGATTGCTTTCTCATGAAATTCAGCCAAAAATAGCCTTCGGCCTGGTATGAGCGGAGCGTGGCTTTGAGTCCTCCCGGTAGTTCCTCCTGCATTAATGATTTATCCGTGGAAAACGATTCGATGGATTTTCCGATTTCGGTGGTAATTCCATGAAAAACCTGCTCAATGATGGCGAACTGGCCTTTCTTAACCCTGATTTTCTGGTTATCTTTTTCACCAAATGAAACGAGATCGTGAAACTTTTCGAACCATTGTTCGGGTAAAATGGCAATTTTTCCGTCGGGCAGTAAAAATTCGCGGATTCCATTGAGAAGGTATTTCCGTAATTTGTAAATTGGAATCTCAAAATTATCGCCAAACTTAGCGATGGCGTAAACATCGAACCAATCGTTCTTTTCGGTAAAACTCAGGACGACGGTAATGGCCCCCATAAAATATTCGATGTCGATAAATTGCTGACTGATCTCAAATCCATGGCTTTTCAGAACTTCGACATTTGCGTTGAGCCATCCCAAAAGGCCAAATTTATCAGGTGGTTTATTCTCTTTTCCGATATCAGCCAGTTGAAACGAATATTCCACCCGCCGGACAATGCCCAGATCATTTAAAATTTTGATGATTCCATTTTCCCAAACTTCGTCACGTTTATAAATACGATACTGGTACGCAGGTGTGGCACTATACTCAACAACAACTTTCCGGTTTTGCATCGGCTCGATGGTTTTGCCATCGTAATTGTACCTTAAAACCAAAACAGGAATACCCGTAAAATCCATTTCATAGGATAAAATCGGGTACTTCTGGGTTTCCATTTCGATAACATCAAAACCAATAGCCTCATACGGGAAATTACCGATACAGCCTTTTACAAAAGTGGAATAAAACTGAGGTTCAAGCTTTTCAGGATAAAGTATATACTCCTTGTTGAAGAAAATCCTGAGTTTTTTCCCATCAACTTTATCTTTAAAAAAGTAGAGATGATTTTCCAAAAGCAGCCAGCAAGGCTCATTGGTCATAATCATAGCATCCTTATTCGTGAGATTCATCACCTTTCCGCTGTGGCTCACGGTTTGAAAATACTGGGTTTCGTTAGGGAGTTTAATGAAATTGAAGATAATTTCTGCCGGCTCATTTTCGACAAACACCCGATCGGACAGGTAAACAGCATTGTTGCTCTGACGGAAAAACACATTGATTTTTTCGGCTGCAATAATTGAAATGCACTTTGCCATTTGCTTTTCGACAAAGGGCCTGACGAACTTTTCGATGGTGTCCTTGTCGAGTTTCAAAACAAAATCACGCGGGGCTATGTTTTTGTTGGTAAAACGTTTGGTGAGATTCTGATCGTTGTATTCCTCAATCTCCGTCACAATTTTGTACTGACTTTTTGTAAGCTGCGATTCATAAAGTGTGAGGTTGGAAGTGGAGATTCTGTCAACGATTTCCGCGTAATCCTTGCCTTCATCCTGGATAAAGAAAGGGTAAAACAAGAACCCTAATTTTGGATGTTCTTGTATTAAAACGACAAATTGCAAGGCCATAAATCTGATAACTTAATTAACTTACAAAAGTAATTACATGTAGCTTAAATATGATGATTTTAAAAATAACTTTTCAGATACTTATTATTCCATCTTTTTAGAGATGCTGCGGGATTTGAAGACGTGCCGGATTATTCAAAATTTGAGATTGCTGTTTTTAATGGTTTTTTATCTTTGCGGCAAGCAAAAATTAACATGAGCAAAAAGAATAAAAAAATAACCGGCGACATTGTTTATTCGACCAACCCCGATTTTGAATTTGAAATGGCGGGCACCGAAAAAAGTGAAACCCTGTCACCACGGAGGCAAGACCTCAAAGTGTGGCTCGACCGCCGCCAGCGCAAAGGCAAAGTTGTAACCCAGATTACCGGATTCGTGGGCAGTGAGGATGACCTGAAAAACCTGGCAAAATTCCTAAAAACCAAGTGTGGCACAGGTGGTACTGCTAAAGATAACGAAATATTTATCCAGGGCGATTTGCGTGAAAAGGTTATCGAAATATTGATCCAGGAAGGGTACCGGGCTAAAAAGGCAGGTGGTTGACTTAGTAATTTTTACGAAAATTAGAAATAACAAAAATCAAATCACAAAAATCAAGGTTCAAAAAAACGGTTTGATAAGGATCACTAAAAAACATCCAGAATCTTAATAGCCTGCCCCCGGAAATTTACAACATCACCTTTTTTCATGCCTTTCATGGCCAAAAAAATGGGAACAAGTGGCGAAACAGCAAAAAAAACATCTCCATCAAGTTCCACTTTCCCGCAGCCGGTGGCGATAAACATTTTCTGTTTATCCGTAATAACTACCGAACCAAATTCTACTTTACCATGAAGTCGTTCAACCCCGATTTTCTCAAGGGTAGCAAATTGCTCCATTGCCTGCTGGTATTGTGTTGCAAACATTTCACCCCTGGTAAGCAGTTGCGCCCGGTACGAATCGTATCGATCTTTGGGCTGCCCATATTCGTTGGCACTTTTTTGCGAATCCTCCATCACTTTGCGCGATGTCTCGGCAATTTCGATAACATGGGCTTTGCAAACATTAATAAGCCGGAATTTGTAAGCTGATTTTTCTTTATCGTTCATAATAAAAAATGCGTTGGGAAAAAACTGACATTTTAAAAAGTGCATGAAGATAATAATTTTTACATTTCAAATATACAAATACCTAAAAAATAATCTCTTAAAAGGAAAAAACACTGTTTTGATTTCCAACTTCAACCACCTTCTGAAAAATTACTTTTCTATCTTTGCCAAAAATCGGGATTAAAATCCCTGACATTTACTAAAGATAATTCAAAATCAGGTTGCATGGAAAGTGATGATATTTTAAAAGAGGCGGTTTATTCGCCATTTGTTCTGGAGTTTTTGACCGTAGCTCAAAAATATTGCTTGTTTATCGAAGAAATCGGCAAATACGACAAACCTGAAATCCTGGATTATCTGCACAAGGCATTATCGTTGCTTTATGTGCGGGGAAGCGTGCTTCCGGAGATTGAAACTGATGATTTTTCGGCCAACGAAAAATATGTAACCGTCGAACATTGGGAAACAGTTTTCAACGAAATCCGTGAAAAATTCCAGGAATCCGATATTTATTGGTTTATCGAAAACGACAACCCCAACAACGACGTTGTCAAAGGCAGCCTTGCCGACAATCTTACCGACATTTACCAGGACATGAAAGACTTTGTGCTGCTTTATCAAAAGCCTTTTCGGGATGCAAAAAAAGTTGCAGCCTGGGAAATCAGGGAACTTTACAGGACACATTGGGGTTTTAGGGTTGTAAATTCGATTAAAGTTATTCATTACCTGCTTTTTGGAGATGCTAATACCAGAGGAATGAATAATGATCTGGAAGAATTGTAAATGCAATTTCTTTCCATTCTAAATAGTAAATCCTATAACCTATTATTTATCTGCATTTTAGACAAAGAATTTAGTTCATGTTCTAAATTTGCCTGACTTTCCAAAATTTTCGCTAAAAGAAAATTAACCGTCAAAAGTTAGCCTACTTTTGTAATTCGTAATTATTCTAAATTATTACGAAACTCAGGACACAAAAACATGGATTTAAGCGAACTCAGGGAAGGCGAAAAAGGGATAATTTCCAAAATAAAAGGCAGGGGTGCATTCAGGAAGCGCATAACCGAAATGGGATTTGTGCGCGGAAAAGAAGTTGAAGTTATTAAAAATGCCCCTTTGCGCGACCCCATCGAATACCGCCTGATGAATTATGATGTTTCGTTGCGCCGGAGCGAGGCACGCTTAGTTTCGGTGGTCACCGAAACAGATGTTCTCTCAGCTCAGCCTGATGAAGAATTTCACGGCGTTATTGACGAAGAAATCCTCAAAAAAACCGCTCGCGAAAAAGGCAAAATCATCGACATTGCTTTGGTTGGAAATCCAAATTCAGGCAAAACCACCATTTTTAATTTTGCCTCGCATTCACGCGAAAAAGTTGGCAATTACGGCGGCGTAACAGTCGACTCAAAAATGGCCAGATTCAGTCAGTCGGGATACACTTTTCAAATTGTCGATTTACCCGGCACCTATTCCATAAACGCCTACACTCCTGAAGAACTTTTCGTCAGAAGCCATATCATGGGGCAATTTCCCGATATCGTGATCAACGTCATTGACGCTTCAAATATCGAACGTAACCTGTATCTTACCACCCAGCTTATTGATATGGACATCAAGGTGATCGTGGCTTTAAATATGTTTGATGAATTCGAGGAAAAAGGCGATAAATTCGATTTTGGAATGCTAGGAAAAATGCTTGGGATTCCGTTTATCCCGACGATTGGCTACAAAGGAAAAGGCATCACCGAACTTTTTGATAAAGTAATCGAAGTTTACGAAGATCGCGATCCCAGCATCCGTCACATCCACATCAATTATGGAAAAACCATCGAACGCTCCATCAGCAAAATTCAGGATGAGGTTTGGAAAAACAAGACTATTACCGATAAAGTTTCATCGCGGTTTACTTCGATAAAATTGCTCGAAAAAGATCGGCCAACAGAGGATTTATTAACCGATACGCCCAATTACGGCAAAATCAGAGAAATCGTTGACAGGGAAATCCAATCCCTCGAAAAAGATTTTGGTGAAGATTCGGAATCGTTGATGGCCGATTCAAAATATGGATTTATTTCAGGAGCGCTCAGGGAAACCTACATCGAAAACAAACAAAAGCGCAAAAGCAAAACCGAAACCGAGATCATCGACACTTTTTTAACCCATAAATTATTTGGGTTCCCGATATTCCTGTTTTTTATGTGGCTTACTTTTTACAGCACCTTTACATTAGGCCAATTTCCGATGGAATGGATTGAGTCGGGCGTTGGGTTGCTGGGAAATTTTATCGACCAGCAAATGCCTGCCGGGATGCTAAAAGACCTGATTGTTGATGGAATTATTGCAGGTGTAGGCAGCGTGATCGTTTTCCTGCCGAATATCTTAATCCTGTTTTTCTTCATTTCATTTATGGAAGACACCGGCTACATGGCCCGCGTGGCTTTTATTATGGATCGGATCATGCACAAAATCGGGCTTCACGGGCGCTCGTTTATTCCTTTGCTCATGGGTTTTGGCTGTAATGTGCCTGCAATTATGGCAACCCGCACTATCGAATCGCGCACCGACCGGCTCCTCACCATCCTCATAAATCCGCTGATGTCGTGCAGCGCCAGGCTCCCGGTTTATATCCTGATAATCGGGGCATTTTTTCCTGCAAATCCTACCTCAGTCCTCTTCCTGATTTATGCTGTTGGAATCGTACTTGCAGCAACTTTTGCAATTATCTTTAAAAAGATAATTTTCAAATCCAAAGAGGCGCCATTTGTCATGGAATTACCGCCTTACAGGCTTCCGACATTTAAAGCCAGTATGAAAAATATGTGGTACAAAGGATCGCAGTATTTGAGAAAAATGGGTGGAATTATTCTGATTGCGGTTATTTTAATCTGGGCTGCCGGCTACTTTCCCAGGAATAGCGCCTCATTGGCAACTTTTGATCAACAAATCGAACAAATCGAAAAATCATATCATGATCAGATTTTAAATATTGATGAAGTCTCGGCGCCATCTGCAACAGATGAAATAAAGCAGGAAATGGATCAGAAAATTCTTGCGGTCACTATCGAAAAAGAATCTTTCAGGCTCGAAAATTCCTTTATCGGCATCATTGGCAGATTTGTTGAACCAGTGATCAGGCCCCTTGGCTTTGACTGGAAAATGGGCGTTAGCCTCATTACCGGGGCTGCGGCAAAAGAAATTGTTGTAAGTACAATGGCTGTACTTTACCAAACCACCGATAGTCCTGACAGCCATCAATCACTTATCGGGAAATTGCAGAATCAGACATATTCAAATGGTTATAAAAAAGGTGAACGCGTTTTTAACCCGGTAGTTGCTTTTGCTTTTCTGATATTTGTATTAATCTATTTCCCTTGCGTGGCGGTTGTTGCGGCAGTAAAGAAGGAAACAGGCGGTTGGAAATGGGCAGCCTTCCTTGCCGCTTACACCACAATTCTGGCCTACATTATGGCGTTTTTGGTTTATCAAATCGGTAGTTTGTTTTATTAAATTTTAAAGGAATGTTTCAGGAAATTCTCACATATTCGATATTACTTTTTGTTGTTTTTCTTTTAATCAGCAAGGGGATTCACTTTTTTAAGAAGCCCGCCAGCCATTGTGGATCATGCTTTGCAGCAAAAAGTGGGTGTAAAGCTGCTGAATTAAAAAGCCGGCAAAAACACAAATGTTAACTGAATTGCAAATCTTTCCGACCAGAAAATTTACCTGATATTTTTCTTTGTGTTAATACTGCTGTCGTGTAATTTTTTCTATTTTTGTTTCCAAAATAAATTGGGAAATATGTACAAACTAATAAGTCCTTCACTCATTAAAGAATTATTTGCTGAATTGGGCGGTGATGAAATGGTTGTCACTATCTTTAGTATGCTAAAAGATTTTTACAGCACGGAAATTGTTGTACTTGAAGAAGCCATAAAAAATAATAACTTTATCGGGATCAAAGAATCGGTCCATCCTTTAAAAAGTAATCTAAATTATTTTGTCGAAAAAAAGAGTGAATTTGGTCTAATGCTTCAGGATTTTGAAGACAAAGGCTTTAAAGGTAAAAATATTGAAGACCCTGAAATGAAGAGAATTTATGCCAGTGAAATGAAATTCGACCAGTTATTACAGTACTTTAAGCTGAAGTGCCATGATACTTTTGCAGAAATCGAACATTACACAAAAAATTTTTGAATTCAGAACAATCACTGATTGTCAAGGCGGTTGAGACCATCGACTGCAAGCTGAAAATTCGTTTTAATTTCGAGTGTTTTCTCATAATCCTTCCTTGCCAGGCCAGCATTTCCGGCTAATTCGTAACTCCAGCCACGGTTGTACCAGGCTTCGGCATAACCGGGATCAATTTCAACAACTTTTGTAAAATATTCGATGGCTTTGTCGAAATCCCTGAGGTAAACAAGATTTATGTATCCAAGATTGTAATAGGCAAAAACGAAGTCCGGCTCGATCCCGATAATGGCCTGGTAGGTTGTAATGGCTTTTTGGATTTGCTCATTTTCCTGGAAAAACAAGGCTAACTGATAATATGGCTGAATGGTATTAGGCCTGATTTTGATTGCACTATTCAGGTATTCCACAGTAAGTGGATGATGTTTTGCTGAGAAAATTATCCCCAGTTGCAAATAAGCGTCATAATATTCCTGATCCTGGTCGGCGGCGGCTTTAAAATCGCTGATTGCAGCAAGAGTATCACCTTTTTCCATCTGGCCATAGCCTCTGATAAAGTAAGCTTCCGGGTTGATATTATCATCCTTGATCAATTGGGTTGCCACCCTGGCAGATTCATCATATTCCCTCATGTAAAGATAAAGCATCGCCAGCTTGAGCCTGGTTTCTTTGTTTGAGGCATCGATAGCTAAAGCTTTATCGAGCGACTCCTTACATTTATCAGGATTACCCAAAACAAGATAGGCATCACTCATTAAAACAAAATGCGCAGGTTCGTCATTGTTAATGTCGATAGCGATGAAAATATCGCGTAAAGCACTATCAGCCTGCTGATGAGCCAGATAATATTCAGCTCTTTCGATAAAGAGTTTGTCATCATTGTTGTTATCGAGTATTTTCTGATTGAGCAATTCAAGTTCAGAATTACCCTGTTCGATGCTGGCATCCACCTGTTTGTCCAGCAGTTTGTCAGATGGTCCGGAACAGGAAACTATCAGCCAAATGCCGGTGATGAATAATGTCAGTGATAAAAATCTTTTCATAAAAAGTAACAAATTAAAATTTCCGGACTTTGCCGGATTACTTAACGTTTCAGGATAAAATCAATTTTGATTAATCCTCAGATAAAATAAAAAACCTAACCGGCTGATTAATGCAGATTAGGTTCTTTGGTTATTCAAAAATCTGAAATCTGAAATCATCAATCCTTAAACCTTTGATTTTAAAAGCTCCCTGATTTTCAATTCCAGTTCTTCAGCTAATTCGGGATTGTCGGCAAGTAAGTTTTTAACTCCTTCGCGGCCTTGCCCCAATTTGGTATCTCCATAACTAAACCATGAGCCACTTTTCTTGATGATTTCAAAATCAACGCCAAGGTCGATGATTTCTCCCAGCCTTGAAATTCCTTCTCCATACATCAGGTCAAATTCGGCACTTTTGAAAGGTGGTGCAACTTTATTTTTCACAACCTTAACCCGAACCCGGTTTCCACTCATATTTTCGCCATCTTTAATCTGACCGATGCGCCGGATATCAAGGCGAACGGAGGCATAAAATTTAAGTGCATTTCCACCGGTGGTGGTTTCGGGATTGCCAAAAACAACACCGATTTTCTCTCTCAACTGATTGATAAAAATACAGCACGCCCCTGTTTTGCTGATGGTTCCGGTTAGTTTTCTTAATGCTTGCGACATCAACCGGGCCTGCAAGCCCATTTTTGAATCGCCCATTTCGCCTTCGATTTCGCTCTTTGGTGTCAAAGCAGCAACCGAGTCGATTACAATAATATCAATTGCGCCTGATCTGATAAGGTTATCGGTAATCTCGAGTGCCTGCTCTCCATTATCGGGCTGCGACACTAAAAGATTTTGAATGTCAACACCAAGTTTTTGAGCATAAAAACGATCAAAGGCATGCTCAGCATCAATAAAAGCAGCGATACCGCCGAGTTTTTGAGCTTCGGCTATGGCATGAATTGCAAGGGTTGTTTTCCCGGATGATTCAGGTCCATAAATTTCGATGACCCGGCCACGTGGCAGACCGCCAATTCCCAGGGCAGCATCCAGCCCGATTGAACCGGATGAAAAAGAGGGAATATTTTCAACAGGCGAATCACCAAGTTTCATGATTGCACCTTTGCCATAATTTTTTTCAATGTTTCCTAACGTCCTTTCCAGTGCCAACAATTTTTCAGCCCGGATTTTGTCAGCGGGATTTTGTACTTCTTTAGCCATAATTTTTGGTTTTTATTTTAAATTATCCCTGCATTGCTTTCAAAATCTGCGCTGCATGGTTTTTGGTTTCAACTTTTTCGAAAATTTTCTCAATCTTTCCTAACTCATCAATAATGTAAGTTGTACGCAAAATCCCTTCGTAGTCTTTTCCGTACATTTTCTTCATTCCCCAGGTTCCAAAAGCCTTTAAAATGGTTTTATCAACATCCGGAATTAAAGCAAATGGTAACTCATACTTTTCGGCAAATTTCTTTTGTTTTTGCTGATTATCTGCGCTTACGCCGATAATCTTATACCCTTTGCCTATTAAATCGTTATAATTATCTCTTAAGTTGCATGATTCAGCGGTACATCCGGGTGTATCAGCTTTGGGGTAAAAATAAAGGATTACTTTACTTCCTTTGAAATCGCTTAATTTCAGCTCATTGCCATCCTGGTCAATGGTAACAAAATCAGGTGCCTGATCGCCTATTTTTAAAAATGACATGATTAATTTTTTTTGGTTAGTTTACAAATGTAGCCAAATTGAATTTTACTGGTTTTCAATTTAAGAAATATTATGAATCGGCAACTTTTCCTTTAGCACCTTGCTTTCGTAGTACTTGCAGAAATGGCTGATGGTGCAGGTTTCGCATTTAGGTTTCCGTGCCTGGCAAACATATCTTCCATGTAAAATAAGCCAATGATGTGCCTGCGAAATATGCTTCTGGGGAATGTTTTTCACCAATTGCTTTTCGGTGTCAAAAGGAGTTTTTGAATTCGTTGTCAGGCCTAATCTTTTTGAAACCCTGAAAACATGCGTATCAACCGCCATGGCAGGTTTTGAGAACATTACCGACAATATTACATTTGCGGTCTTCCGCCCTACTCCGGGCAATTTTTGCAACTCATCCAAATCAGCAGGCACAATACTTTCAAAATCATTAAAAAGCATTTTTGCCATACCTACGAGGTGTTTGCTTTTATTATTGGGATAAGAGCAGCTTTTGATGATTTCGAAAACTTCGGATTCCGTTGAATTGGCCAACGATTTAACATCGGGAAACTTTTCAAAAAAATGAGGGGTAATCAGATTTACCCTTTTGTCGGTGCATTGCGCCGAGAGGATTACTGCCACCAATAGTTCATAGGGTTCAGTAAAAACCAGTTCGGTTTCGGCATCAGGCTGGTTTACCGAGAAATATCCTACAAACAACTTGTATCTTTCAGCTTTTGTCACTGTTAATTTTTTAATGTAAAAAAGCCACTCAATCATGAGTGGCTTTCAATTTTTTACTCACCCGAAGTCCGGGACTTAGTTAAGCATCAAACTAAATTCACCTGCACTTTTCGTTCTGCCCACAGATAATGCTTTTGAGTAATTCATAATGTTTTTGATCACCGATTCGCTTGGTCCAACTTTCAAAATGCTTAAGTAATTTTTAACTTTAAGAATTGCCTTAAACTCGGATGATAGTTTTTGATTGGCATTGATTACTTTGTAGTAGTCATTAGCCTTAGGATCAACGGACTCACTGTAAGCAAACAGGATCAGATCGTTAAGCGTATTGAAATGTTGCATAGGCATTTTGTAAATTATTAATTTGATTTACAAGCAAGCAAACGCAACATGATTTGCTTTTATTTCACATGCCGGAAATTTTGGGAACCCGTTATTTGGTAAGAATAACGTTTTTTTCTTTGATGAGTTTGCGGAGGTTAATCAGCGCATAGCGCATTCTTCCCAAAGCCGTATTAATACTGACATTGGTTTGTTCGGCAATGTCTTTAAAGCTCATTTCGGAATAATGCCTCATAAAAAGGACCTCTTTTTGCTCAGGGGGGAGTAACTCGATGAGTTTTCGAACATCATCGTGAATCTGATCTGTAATCATCTGGTCTTCGATAGAAGGATCAGTGAAACGGATAGTGTCGAAAATATCAAAATCGCTGTTATCATTATCAACAACCGGAATGCGTTTCGATTTCCGGAAATAGTCGATAATCAGATTGTGAGCAATTCGCATCACCCACTGGATAAACTTACCTTCTTCCTTGTAAGCTCCTGAACGGATGGTGTTAATAACTTTGATAAATGTATCCTGGAAAATGTCATCGGCAAGTTGCTTATCTTTAACTACCATTAAAATGTAAGCAAAAACCCTGTTTTGATGACGGTGAATCAAGTGTTCG
Source organism: uncultured Bacteroidota bacterium (assembly GCA_903944895.1). Lineage (GTDB taxonomy): Bacteria > Bacteroidota > Bacteroidia > Bacteroidales > 4484-276 > CAJATL01. The sequence goes on along the minus strand of CAJATL010000220.1, from coordinate 2,271 downwards.
AGGCTAGCCTGGTTGCCCTGTAAATACTGACCGATCAACTCCTTGTCTGAAGGCAATTGAGATTTCATAATATTCTCCTTTCTTAAGTTCATTACAAAGAGTAAAGTTTAACCGATATCAGTCCTCCGTATTTTAATTTTAGAATGATGTGAATGATAGTTGATTAGGCAACTTTCGACGGCAAATATAAACATTAAATTATTATCACCAAATTTAATTTTACTTTTGCCACCATGCTCGCCGGAAAAATTTCCGGAAAAATTCGCAAAAAACATACCAGAAACCCGGAAGAAAATTTCAAATGTCCGAAGTTGATTTTAATACATTAGATCATAAAAAGTTTATCCTGATCAAAGGTGCCAGGGTACATAATCTGAAAAACATTGATGTTGCCATCGAGCGTAATAAACTTGTAGTTATCACTGGTTTATCGGGCTCCGGCAAATCGTCATTAGCTTTTGACACCCTTTACGCCGACGGGCAAAGGCGGTATGTTGAAAGCCTCAGTTCGTATGCCCGGCAATTCCTTGGCCGGATGCAAAAACCAGAAGTCGATTACATTAAGGGGATTTCTCCTGCCATCGCTATCGAGCAAAAGGTTAATTCACGAAATCCGCGTTCAACTGTTGGAACATCAACGGAAATTTACGAGTATCTAAAACTGCTTTTTGCAAGAATTGGAAGCACATTTTCACCGGTTTCAGGAAATCTGGTAAAGCGGCATTCGGTGTCAGACGTTGTAAATTTTGTTTTATCGTTGCCGCAGGAAACAAGGGTTTTGATTACTTGTCCGCTAAAGCTGAAAACAGGCCGGATTTTGGGAGATCATCTTACAGTATTGATGCAACAAGGTTTCCAAAGAATTTTAATCGGCAGGGAAGTTGTGAAAATCGAAGATGCGTTGAATAATCTGACCGATTTTACCAATACCTCCAATATCAAAATTGTTATCGACAGGTTAGTAGTAAAAAACGAAAACGGAGAAGAACAGTCTCGAATTGCCGACTCGGTGCAGACCGCATTTTATGAAGGCGACGGCGAATGTCTGATTGAAGTTTTTGAAGAAGACAAAGTCGTTACCGAAATTTTCTCCAATAAATTCGAACTCGACGGGATAACTTTTGAAGAACCATCGGTTAATCTATTCAGTTTTAATAACCCTTTTGGGGCATGCAAAAAGTGTGAAGGCTTTGGAAGTGTTATCGGAATTGATGAAGACCTCGTGTTCCCCGACAAAAGCCTGTCAGTTTATCAGGGGGCAGTGGCTCCATGGAAGGGCGAGAAAATGGGGCAATGGAAAGACTTGTTTATCCTGAATGCGCATAAATTTGATTTCCCGGTACACAAACCTTATTTTAATCTTAGCCGCGAACAACAAGACCTGCTTTGGACCGGCAATGAGCATTTTGAAGGTATCAATGATTTTTTCAGACAGGTTGAAGAACAGACCTATAAAATCCAGTACCGGGTGATGCTTTCGCGATACCGCGGAAAAACAGTTTGCCCCGATTGCCGGGGAACGAGGTTAAGAAAAGACGCCAATTATGTAAAAATTTCAGGAAAATCGATCAGCGACCTGGTTTTGATGCCACTCGAAGAGCTGATGGAATTTTTTAAAACAATAAGCCTTTCGGATTATGAGAAAAAGGTATCCAAACGAATTCTCATCGAAATTTTAAACCGGCTCACATTTTTGTGTGATGTCGGGCTTGGCTATCTAACACTTAACCGGTTATCTTCGACTTTATCAGGTGGCGAATCGCAGCGCATCAACCTGGCTACCTCACTCGGCAGCAGCCTTGTGGGTTCGATGTACGTGCTGGATGAACCCAGCATTGGTCTTCATCCGCGCGACACGCAACGTTTGATCAAGGTTTTGCAACGACTCCAGAAACTCGAGAATACAGTTATTGTGGTCGAGCATGACGAGGATATCATCCGTTCGGCTCACCAGATTATCGACATTGGCCCTCTGGCCGGGGTTCATGGCGGCGAGGTTGTTTTTAGCGGTTCTTTTTCCGATTTAATGAAATCGAAAGATAGTTATACTGCAAAGTACCTTAATTATGAACTGGCCATTAAACTTCCCGAAAGGAGAAGAAAATGGACTGATTTTATCGAAATCCAGGGTTGCCGCGAAAATAATCTCAAAAACATCAACACCAGATTTCCTTTAAATATTCTTACCACCGTTACCGGCGTTAGCGGCTCTGGAAAATCTTCGCTGGTAAAGGGAATTTTGTATCCTTCGCTAAAAAGACATCTGGGTGG
>CAJATL010000219.1 GCA_903944895.1 uncultured Bacteroidota bacterium | reverse complement strand
TCCATCATCAAAGTACTTGGTGTGGGCGGAGGAGGAAGCAATGCTGTAACCCACATGTTTAAGCAAGGGATTAAAGGTGTCGATTTTATTATTTGTAATACCGATTCTCAGGCCATGGATACAAGCCCGATTCCCAACAAGATTCAGCTTGGCGAAAGTGGACTTGGTGCAGGTGCAATACCGGATGTTGGCCGCGATTCGGCCGAGCGGAAAGCAGAAGAAATTAAGGGGATTTTGAATAATACAACCAAAATGTTGTTTATTACCGCCGGAATGGGCGGAGGAACCGGAACAGGTGCTGCCCCGGTTATCGCAAAAATAGCCCGTGAGATGGGAATTTTAACCGTAGCCATTGTAACGATTCCTTTCATGTTCGAAGGCAGGAAAAGAAGATTGCAGGCCGAAAAAGGTATCGAAGAATTACGCAAACAGGTTGACACACTCTTGATTATCAGCAACGAAAAATTGCGCGAAATTCATGGTAATCTTAAACTCTCTGAAGCCTTTGGCAGAGCCGATGATATTTTAACGATTGCAGCAAAAGGTATTGCCGAAATAATCACGGTTACAGGTTATATAAACGTCGATTTTGAAGATGTTAAAACTGTAATGAAAGACAGTGGAACAGCCATCATGGGTTCTGCGATTGCCGAAGGCCCTGATCGTGCACGCGTTGCTGTTGAGCATGCCATGTCGTCCCCATTACTCAACGACAACAAAATTATCGGCGCAAGCAATATATTGCTCTATGTTACATCTGGTAAAGATGAAATTACCTTTGATGAGGTTACCGAAATTACCGATTACATTCAGCGTGAAGCCGGTCAGAGTGCCGAAATTATCTGGGGCAACGGCTATGATGAATCATTGGGCGAAAAAATCAGCATAACACTTATTGCCACCGGATTTGAAGCACCCGAAGTTATCGATCAGACCACATTTAATAAAGAGGTAAAGAAGACTATTTTTAATTTGAATGAAACAATTTCTGATGAAGCCGAAAAACCAGTCGAAATTGTGCCGGTTGAAATCAGGAGGTTTGAAGCCGAAAAACCTGAAAAAATAAACATTCCACAGCCTTCGATCGTTGAAGAACCAGCCGAAATATTTAGTTTCGAGTTGAAAGCCGTTGAGCCTGTCGCTGTGATTACAAAAGCACCCGAAGTCGAAGAAATTACGGAGATTATGCTTATCAGAAGGGAAAAGCCGGCTGAAGCAAAAACGAATTCCGGATATGAATTTAATAGCCACAGCAACGAAATTGTTTTGTTCGACGCATCGGAAGAGTCTGAAAAGTCGGTGAATCATGAAAATTCCCACTTACCAAAAGTTGAAGTCTATTCGAAAAGTACGACAAATAATGGCGGCCTGAGAATTAGCCGCACGGTTGGGGGTTTTCAGAGAATAACAGAAACACCAAAAGAATTGAACACCCAGCACAACCAGGAAGCCGAGATGGAGAAAAAGGCGGACGAACGGGTAAGAAAGCTTCGCGAAATGAGCCTGAAGCTTGATGTACCTGGTGACCTGGAGGCTATTGAATCGGTTCCGGCATACAAACGGAAAAATGTGGAACTCAACCAGGTAGCTCCTTCTTCAGAATCGGGATTTGCAAGGTTTTCACTTGCCGACGACACCGAAGAAAAATCTGCAATCAGGAGTAACGAAAATAGTTTTCTTCACAACAAACCTGATTGATGGGTGTAAATAATTGTAAATTGAAATTTAAAAAGTCATCATCATGAGTTTAGCTGAAATAATTAACGACGACATCAAAAAAACGATGCTGGCTCGCGACAGCCGGAAGTTAGAAGCCCTCAGAGCCATAAAGGCAGCTTTGTTAATTGCAAAGACCGGGAAAGATGCAGGTTCGGGTGAGATTCCTGAAGATATCGAATTGCAGCTTTTACAAAGATTGGTCAAGCAGCGCAAAGAATCGGCAGAGATTTATATATCCCAAAACCGGCCCGATCTGGCTGAGGACGAGCAATTCCAGTCTGCCATTATCGAGGCTTATTTGCCAGAACAAATGAGTCCGGATGAATTGCGCAACATCATCAAAACCATCATCGGGCAGGTAGGTGCAAGCAGTATTAAAGATATGGGCAAAGTGATGGGGCTGGCTTCGAAACAACTGGCCGGAAAGGCCGACAACAAAGCGATTTCGTTAGTTATCAAGGATTTATTACAGGTTTAAGAAAATTTTACGGGAAGTAATCCTCCTGAGGTAATCTGAATTTTTAATAATTGCTCCAAAAAAAACAGGCTCTTGACGGGCCTGTTTTTTTTATTTTAAAGGTTTCACCTTTTTTGAAAGGTGAAACCTTTTTACGATGCTAAAAGAGAATAAGGTTTTAAAACCGTGGGTGGCGGCATTTGTACTAAGGTTGAGGAGTCAGGATAAGGTTTTTCGATTAGATTCGATGAAAAATGGAAACCTTATCTTTCAAAACCGAACCTTAGTATAAATGATAAACTCCGCATCAGTTCAACCTTATTACCTTATTTTTTTGCTAAAGTTGTGTGGGGGTTTAAAGGTTTCACCTTTTGGAAAGGTGAAACCTTTTTACGATTTGAAAACCTTTATTAAAATGGCGCACTAAAAAGTTACTAAGAAAATCACTTCCAGAAAAAACGAATTATGCCTTTACCAAAAACTCCTTTGCTTTTTCAAAAGCCTTTTCGAGGCCAGCAGGATTTTTGCCGCCGGCTGTGGCAAAATGTGGTTGTCCGCCGCCGCCGCCCTGAATTTCTTTAGCAATTTCGCGGATAATCTGGCCTGCATTCAGGCCTTTTTCGGTGTTCAGATTTTCAGAAATCATCACCGTGAGGTTGGCCTTGCCATCGCTGACGTTTCCAAGAACCAAAAACATATTATCAACAATGTCCTTCATCATGTAGGCCAGGTCGCGGGCGGTTTGTGCATCGCCATCAAGTTTGTGGGCGATAAAGTTTACGCCGTTAATTGCTTCTGCCTGGTTTTTCAGGTCATATTTTAAAGAAGCCACCTTTTCGCGCTTCATCTCCTCGATTTGTTTTTCGAGCAATTTTTTCTCGTCAACCAATTGCTGGGCTGCCTTAACGAGGTCTTTCTGATTTTTGAAAACTTCCTGCAATTGCTTCATTGTAGTTTCCTGATCCTGCAGCAAATGCTCAACCTGGTCGGCGGTGATGGCTTCAATTCTTCTGATACCTGCGGCAATGGCGGCTTCCGACACAATTTTAAACATACCGATCTGACCTGTTGCCGGAACGTGTGTTCCTCCGCAAAGTTCAATCGAAAAGGCTGGGTCGAAAGTAATCATCCGGACAAATTCGCCATATTTTTCGCCAAACAAAGCTGCGGCACCCTGGGCTTTTGCCTCGTCAACCGGCACATTACGTTGCTCATTCAAAACGATGTTTTCACGGATTTTCCGGTTCACGATTTGTTCAACTTGTCTGATTTCTTCTTCGCTCATTTTCGAAAAATGCGAAAAGTCGAAGCGCAGGCGGTTTTCGTCAACCTGGGAACCTCTTTGCTCGACATGATTTCCCAGAACCTGCTTCAATGCAGCGTGCATCAGGTGCGTGGCGCTGTGATTATTCATGGTGAGCCTGCGTTTTCCGGCATCAACTTTAGCGGTGAATGTTGCCGTAAGATCAGTTGGAAGTTTGTCGGTAATATGGATTATCAGGTCGTTTTCTTTTTGGGTGTCCTGAATTTCGATTTTTTCAAGTTCATTTTCCAGAATACCTTTATCCCCAACCTGTCCGCCGGATTCGGCGTAAAAAGGAGTCCGGTTGAGAACAATCTGGAAAAATTCGGTCTTCTGGTTTTTTACTTTTCTGAATCGCAGGATTTCAACCTCGGTCTCTAAAAGTTCGTAACCTAAAAAAATGGTTTTTTCTTCACTTTTATCAATAATCACCCAATCATCGGTATTGATGGTAGCTGCCTGACGCGAACGTTTTTTTTGTTCCTCGAGGCCAGTGCTAAAACCTGCCATATCAACCGACAGGCCTTTTTCGCGGGCCATGAGTTGTGTGAGATCTACCGGGAAGCCAAAAGTGTCGAATAACTCGAAAGCAAAAGTGCCGTCGATGATTGTTTTGTCGGGGTTGCTGTCGGTGTACTGCTCAAAACGTTTGATCCCTTGCGACAGGGTGCGTAAAAAGGCATATTCTTCTTCCGAAATCACCTTCTTGATTAGAATTTGCTGGCTTTTCAATTCGGGGAAAAAGTCGCCCATCTCATCAACCAGGACAGTAACAAGGTGGGTGATAAAAGGTTCTTTCAAATCCAGGAAAGTATAGCCATAGCGCACAGCGCGTCTCAAAATGCGGCGGATTACATAACCCGCTTTGTTGTTCGATGGAAGCTGACCATCGGCAATGGCGAAACTTATCGCACGCAAATGGTCGGCAATAACACGCATGGCAATATCAGCTTTGATTTCGGCACCATAAACTTTTCCTGCAATTCGTGCAATTTCCTGAATGATGGGTTGGAAAACATCGGTGTCGTAGTTCGATTTTTTACCCTGAAGTGCCATGGTGAGGCGCTCGAAACCCATGCCGGTATCGACATGTTTGGCTGGCAACTGAACCAGTTTCCCGTCGGATTTGCGGTTAAATTCGATAAATACCAGGTTCCAGATTTCGATAACCAGCGGATGATCGTTGTTGACAAGGTCGCGGCCTGAAATGACTTTCTTTTCTTCTTCGCTTCTGATGTCGATGTGGATTTCGGAGCATGGCCCGCAAGGCCCTGATTCGCCCATTTCCCAGAAGTTATCCTTTTTTGACCCATATAAAATCCGCTCTTTTGGAACGTATTTTAACCAAAATTCAAAGGCTTCATTATCCGGTTCCAGCCCGTCGGTTTTATCGCCACCAAAAACTGTAACATAAAGGTTTTCTTTGGTTATGCCATAAACTCCGGTGAGCAACTCCCACGCCCATTCGATGGCTTCTTTTTTAAAATAGTCGCCAAACGACCAGTTGCCAAGCATTTCGAACATGGTGTGGTGGTAGGTGTCGTGACCAACTTCCTCGAGGTCGTTGTGTTTGCCCGAAACCCGGAGGCATTTTTGAGTATCAGCGATTCTCGGAAATTTTACCGGCGAATTGCCCAGGAAGATGTCTTTAAACTGGTTCATCCCGGCATTTGTAAACATCAGGGTTGGGTCGTTTTTGACGACCATTGGCGATGACGGGACAATTTTATGTTGCTTATTTTCAAAAAATTCGAGAAAAGTTTTACGGATTTCTGCAGATTTCATACAAGTCAGATTATTTACAACGAATGATTTTATAAATTTTTAAGTGCTGCAAAAGTAGTTTTTTTGCTTAATTTTGCTGCTAATAACTAAATTGCTGCTTACAAATTAACTATGGCAAAGCCAAAATTCTTTTTTAATCATCATACTTTATCATTCGAAAAAGTAGAGCGCTCCATCCGGAAACAACTTAGCAAAGGCTTGGTTTTTTTTATGGTTTTGGTAGCTTATTCGGTTGTGGTTGTTTTTTTTGCCTTTAATTATTTTGATTCTCCAAAAGAAAAAGGTTTAAAACGAGAGATTGCACAGATGCGTTTTCAATATGATGTTTTAAACGATCGCATGGAAGACCTGGGTAAGGTTATGAACGATTTGCAGGATCGCGACGATAACATTTACCGTGTGATCTTTGAAGCTGAACCAATCCCCGGGTCCACCAGAAAAGCCGGTTTTGGAGGCGCCGACCGGTATGCAAAACTGGATGGTTATAAAAATTCCGATATTCTCATCGAAACCACCAAAAAACTCGATCAGATTACCAGCCAGATGATTGTTCAATCCAAATCATTTGACGAAGTGCTGAAAATGGCCATGAACAAGGCCACTTTTCTGGCGTCAATACCTGCCATCCAGCCTGTGAGTAACAAGGATCTGAAACGTTTATCCTCCTATTTTGGTTATCGGATTGACCCTTTTTATAAAGTCACCAAAATGCACGAAGGTGTTGACTTTTCGGCACCCGTTGGAACAGAAGTTTTCGCAACAGGCGATGGTGTTGTCAGAGGTATCCAGGAGTCGAGGCATGAATATGGAAACCATGTGGCGATTGATCATGGTTTTGGTTTCATGACATTTTATGCCCATCTTAGCAAAATACTTGTAAAAAATGGCCAGAAAATAGCACGCGGACAGGTAATAGGTCTTGTTGGAAATACTGGCAAATCAACGTCTCCGCACCTGCATTACGAAGTGAGGAAAAACGGACGTGCGATTAATCCGATCAATTATTTCTTCAACGATATCACACCCGAAGAATACGAAAGAATGCTTGAACTTTCGTCCCGGACCGAACAAACCATGGATTAAGAAATCCGGGATTTTCTACCAGACAAATGCATCACCATCCATCCATTTTCCCTGGATTTTCATCACCTGTTCGATAATATCCCTTACGCAGCCTTCGCCGCCTTTGAAATGCGAAATGTAATGGGCGAGCGCCTTTATTTCTTCCGCCGCATCCGACGGACAGCTAGCCACGCCGGCAACTTTCATGATCTGAAAATCCGGAATATCATCGCCCATGAAAAGGACCTCATTATTTTGAATGTTATTCTTTTCGAGATAATCGTGATACACATGAATTTTGTGTTCGACACCGATAAAAATATCCGTAATGTTCAATCCAGACAGCCTTTTTCGCATGGCCTCCGATTTTCCACCCGAAATAATGGCGATGCGGTAACCCTTTTTAACTGCCAGCTGTAAAGCGTAACCATCTTTAACATTGGCGGTGCGCAACTGATCTCCGCTTTCGGTTAAAAGCACGGTTCCGTTTGTAAAAACACCATCATAATCAAAAATGAAGGTGGTAATGTTTTTCAGGAGTTCTTTGTAATTTCTGACGCCCATAAATTTTTTTATAAAAAGTAGGTTTATGAAAAGTGCTGATTAGCTTTTTTTGATGGATGATTTTGAGATTTGTTCGCTGATGAGTTGATAGATTTTTTGGATTTCAGGCTCATCCTTCAGCATGCCAAGGTGTTTTAAAATCACCTTTTTGTCGTTGCGGATGGCTGGCCCTGTTTGTGCTTTACGCGGGTTTTGCTGTTGTATTTTTTCGGCAGTTTCACGGATTAAAGGGTGCAAAATATCAAAAGAAATGTCGTTTTTGTCAAGGATTTCTTCACCCAGGGTATACATGTAATTTGTAAAATTATTTACAAAAACCGCCGCCAGATGGATTCGGGATCGCTGGAAGGAATCGATGAACCTGACATCTTTTGAAATTTGAGAGGCAATATCAGCCAGGTTTTGCCTGGTTTCGCTATCAGAGGCTTCGATGCAGACGGGGATAACCGAAAAATCGGCTTCCCTGAATTTTGAAAAAGTCTGAAGCGGATAAAAAACCCCAAAACTGCCTGATGATTTTTGTAAGATGTCCATTCCGACGGCACCAGAGGTGTGTGCAACAATGCCATGAACAGGTTTTATTTTTGAGACAATTTCACTGATAGCATCATCCGGAACGGAAATCAGGTAAAGATTAGCATCAGGGATGATTTCGGAGAATTCAGAAATGGCCCGGGCGCCAATTATCGAAGCTAAACTTTCGGCTGATTTTTGAGTCCGGCTCATTACCTGAACGATTTTGAATCCTTTCAGAAACAGCGTTTTGCCAAGTTTTGTTGCCACATTTCCGGCACCGATCATTACTATTTTGTCGACTGGCATAAAAAAAGGTTAAAAGGATTTTAGCTCCGAAATTGCCTGCAGCGGGTTTGCAGAAGCAAAGATTGCATTTCCGACAACCAAAACATCGGCACCAGCCTTAACAAGCCGGGGAGCGTTTTCACGATTTACGCCTCCATCAACCTCGATCAACACCTCGCATGATTTTTTAAGAATCAAATCTTTAAGCCTTGAAATTTTTTCATAAGAATTTTCGATAAATTTCTGCCCGCCAAAACCCGGATTTACCGACATTACAAGCACCTGGTCAATTTCAGGAAGGATGTCTTCGAGCAAAAAAATGCTGGTGTGTGGATTTATCACCACGCAAGCATTCATGCCAAGTTTTTTAATCAAATTTACAGTCCGGTGAAGATGGATGTCGGCTTCAAGATGAATGCCGAGCCTGTCGGCGCCACATTCCCGGAATCTCTCAACATAATTTGAGGGGTTAACTATCATCAGATGAACATCGAGGGGCTTGGTAGAAACGCGTGCAATTTGTTCGATCAGCGGAAAACCGAAGGAAATGTTTGGAACAAAAACGCCGTCCATAATATCGAGGTGCAGCCAATCGGCCTGGCTTTGGTTGATCATTTCGATTTCGGACCGGAGGTTTAATAAATCAGCGGTTAATATCGAAGGTGCAATTAAATGGTTCATTCGTAAGTATTTTCAATAGTACATAAAAGAAAAGTGCAGGTATTGGGATGTGGCCTGCACTTTTGGTATTTGTCAGTTTTTTTAATCGCCCAGATATGCTTTTAATAGGTTGCTGCGTGAAGTTTGTTTAAGCCGTTTAATTGCTTTTTCTTTTATCTGACGAACTCTTTCACGGGTAAGGTCAAATTTTTCGCCAATTTCTTCCAAAGTCAGCGGGTATTTTCCATTGAGGCCAAAATAGAGTCGAAGCACTTCAGCCTCCCGCGAAGTTAATGTCGAAATAACACGTTCAATTTCCTTTCGCAAAGATTCGTAGAGGAGGCCTTTTTCTGGCGTTGGGCCGTCTTCATGCCTCATCACATCAAGCATGGTGTTTTCTTCATCCTGAATCAGCGGTGCGTCCATCGAAATGTGTTTGTTGGCGTTTTTCAGAATATCCTTGATGTCGGAGATTTTTAAACCCATATTTTCGGCGATCTCCTCAATTTCGGGAGTTCTTCCCAATTCTTGCTCGAGCAGGACCATGACTTTGTTTACACGGTTAAGAACACCGATTTTGTTTAAAGGAAGCCTTACAATGCGTGATTGTTCGGCAAGGGCCTGCAAAATGGACTGGCGGATCCACCATACTGCATAAGAAATGAATTTAAATCCACGGGTTTCGTCGAAGCGTTGTGCGGCTTTGATCAGGCCTAGATTGCCTTCGTTGATGAGATCGGGGAGGCTGAGGCCCTGGTTTTGGTATTGTTTTGAAACAGATACCACAAAACGAAGGTTAGCCTTCGTAAGTCTTATCAGGGCGTCATGATCGCCATGTTTGATCCTCTGGGCAAGGATAACTTCTTCTTCGGCAGTGATTAGATCGACACGGCTGATTTCGTGAAGATATTTATCAATGGAAGTGGTTTCCCTGTTTGTGACTTGTTTTGTAATTTTTAATTGCCTCATAATTTAATTTTTAAGAAATAATCAAAAAATGAAAGTAAAATTCTATAGTGATTGTTCGATCACTTTAAAATTTTCGCATTCGCAAAATACAAACCTGGAAACCACTTCCTGTGGTTAAAAACCTATAGATATTTTAGTTTAGCGTCGGAACGGGCGGTTTGGTCTGTCGCCACCTCTTTCGCCTCTATCACCCCTGTCATTGCCTCTGTCGCCACCTCTGCTGTCGCCACCTCTGCTGTCGCTACGTCTGTCCTGTTGGTCATCGCCTTCAGAACGTGGAGGACGGGGTAATAGTGCTTTACGCGAAAGTTTGAGTTTTCCGGTTTTACCATCAACTTCGATGAGCTTAACCTGAACCCGTTCACCAACTTTGAGCACTTCTTCAACTGTTTGTATTTTTCTCCATTCAATCTCCGAAATATGAAGTAAGCCTTCTTTTCCGGGAAGAATTTCAACAAAAGCACCAAATTGTGTAATATTTTTTATTTTACCATCGTAAATTTCACCAATTTCCGGAATTGCAATAATTGCTCTGATCCGGTCTTTGGCAGCTTCGATGGATGATTTATCGATAGCCACGATATCCACAACACCAATATTTCCAACTTCTTCGATAACAATGGTCGAATTGGTATCCCGCTGGATTTCCTGAATAATTTTTCCTCCGGGTCCGATAATTGCACCGATAAATTCTTTAGGCACAGTCATTTGTTCGATACGAGGTACGTGAGGTTTGTAGTCTTCACGTGGTTCGCTGATGGTTTTTTCCATTTCGCCAAGGATGTGCAATCTTCCGCGGCGTGCCTGTTCAAGGGCTTCTTCCATAATCTCGTACGAAAGGCCATCAACTTTAATATCCATTTGGCAGGCAGTGATCCCATCGCGTGTTCCGGTAACTTTAAAGTCCATGTCACCGAGGTGGTCTTCATCACCCAGAATATCCGAAAGAACGGCGTGTTTTCCGGCTTTTGTATCTGTAATCAAGCCCATAGCGATTCCTGAAACAGGTTTCGAGATTTTTACGCCGGCATCCATTAAAGCAAGTGTACCTCCGCAAACGGTTGCCATCGACGATGAGCCGTTCGATTCGAGGATATCCGAAACTATGCGCACGGTGTAAGGATTTGCTGAACCATCCGGGATGACAAATTTTAAGGCACGAAGGGCAAGATTTCCGTGACCGATTTCGCGGCGGCTGGTGCCCCGGTTTTGTTTTACTTCACCGGTCGAAAATGAAGGGAAATTATAATGAAGGATGAAATCATTTTTTCCTTCAAGCACAACGCCATCAATAACCTGCTGGTCTAATTTTGTTCCCAAAGTTACGGTAACGAGCGATTGGGTTTCACCCCGTGTAAACAATGCTGAGCCGTGTGCTGCCGGCAGGAAATCAACTTCGCTCCAGATTGGGCGGATTTCGTCGAGTTTGCGGGCATCGATGCGGGTACGTTCGTCTAAAATGAAATTCCTTACAGCAAGTTTTTCAATGTCATGATAATACCGGCCAATCATACCGGCTTTTTCTTTGGCTTCTTCTTCGGGGAGAGTAGCGATAAATTCGTCTTTAATCGCTTTAAACATATCACTGCGCTCATGTTTTGAAGTCCCTTTTTTGGCAACAGCGTAAATCTTATCATAAAGTTCCGATTGGATTCTTTCTTTGAGTTCCGGATCGTTAACTTCGTGGTTGTATTCGCGTTTTGGAGAAGCTTTTTCGACCATTGCAGCAAGTTCGATCTGCATCTGGCATTGCATTTTTATTACTTCATGGGCGCGTTTAATCGCGTCGAGCATATCTTTTTCGGTAACTTCCTTCATTTCTCCTTCAACCATCATAATATTGTCGGCAGTAGCGGCAACCATGATGTCGATGTCGGATTCTTCGAGTTTATCGATGGATGGATTGATGACGAAATTGCCCTGATAGCGGGCAACGCGGACTTCTGAAATCGGTCCGTTAAAAGGAATATCTGAAACTGCGATAGCGGCAGATGCGGCAAGGGCAGCGAGTGCGTCGGGGGCTACATTTTTATCACCCGAAATCAGGGTAATCTGAACCTGGGTTTCGGCATGGTAATTATCCGGGAAAAGCGGACGAAGTGCACGGTCAACAAGGCGGGCAATCAGAATTTCATATTCTGAAGGCCTGGCTTCACGTTTAAAAAATCCTCCCGGAAATCTTCCGGTAGAAGCATATTTTTCCTGATACTCAACAGTGAGAGGCATAAAATCAACATTCTCCTTGGCCTCTTTGTTCGAAACTACGGTTGCCAGCAACATGGTGTTGCCTTGTTTTACAACCACAGCGCCATCAGCCTGGCGTGCAAGCCTGCCGGTTTCGATGGAAATCTCGGTACCATCAGGCATTTCGAACCTTTTTACAATTGCATTATTTGACATTTTTTACTTTTTTTTCTGTCTTAGTTAAATTAAATACAAAAAAAGGCAATTGAAAAAAATTGCCTTTTCTTATGAAATATTGTTCTTATCAAAACGATTACTTTCTTAATCCCAATTCTTTAATGATAGCTCTGTATCTATCAATTTCATTCTTCTTGAGATAATCGAGTAATCTCCTTCTTTTACTTACCAATCGTACCAATGAACGCATGGTCACAAGGTCTTTTTTATTCGTTTTGAGATGCCCGGTTAAGTGCTGGATCCTGTGTGTGAACAGCGCAATTTGTCCTTCCGGAGAGCCGGTATCAACTGCTGACTTCCCATGTTTTGTAAAGAAGTCTGTCTTTATTTCTGACGTTAAGTACATATATTTTTATATTGTTTTACTTTTTTCAAACGGGGTGCAAAAATAGATGAAAGTTTTTATTTAAAAAAATATTTTTCCTAATGATTTTTAAATGAGGCGAAAGATTTATCGTTTTTCCTTGATTAAGCCTTTGCGGTAAGCAGCTAAAAGCATCTCCAGATCAGTGATCTGGCGGCGCATTTCGAGGCCGCCATCGGTGTCGGCAACGGTTTTACGTCTTGCATTTTGTTCGAGGTACGAAATGTTTGATAAAATATCATTTTCTTCCTCGATGGCATCCTGGGTCGATTTAAAAGTTTCGTGAGCTACCAGCACAAGGCCGTAAGAGTTGTAAATGAGCGTGTAACCCGAAATTCCCGTTTCCGACTGATACGCTTTCGACATACCGCCATCAATGACAATGAGTTTGCCATTTGCCTTGACCGGGCTTTCGCCTTTTTTAACTTTTACAGGAACATGGCCGTTTACCAGGTGGCCGGTGGCTGGGTTAAGACCAAACTCGGCAAGAATAAGGTTAAGCGTTTCTTCCTTCTCGTTCAGGATAAAATATGCGTTCTTATTTTCTTTTTGGGTTTCTTTTTCGGCAATAAAGTAACGCTCAAAAGTCGCCATTTTCTTTTTGCCAAACAATGGCGATTGAGGCCCACACCAAAGGTACCAAAGGTGGTCCTGTGCTACCAGGTCGGGTTTTTTGTCGTTGCGGGTAAAATAGGCTTTACGCGAATACACATCGAATTTTGTAACCAGCTCGCGGCCATCTAAGAGCTCGCCTTCAAAATCCATTTTGGTAAAAATGCCATCGGCATTCATCGGAACGCAGCCGTGCAAAAGGAGGTTGTTGTTGTAACGAAGGTACATGCTGCCTTTGGCATACAAAAACTTAACATGTTTTTTGAGGCGTTCGCTGTGCATGAAGGAAATCCGGAGCCGGTCCATCACTTCATTTTCTTCGGCAGTAAGCTCGTAAGGATTTTTTGGATCAACGGTCGGGAAATGGGTGTCGAGCATTTTATAATCTTTGCCGTCAACGTTAACGGTGGCTTGTTCGAAATTGATTTTGTCCAGCAAATTCCGGTCGCTCATCTCAAACTGAGGGTTGCGGTTGATAATTTCGGACTCAAGTTTAAACTGAATTACCGAGATGGCTTTTTGCATCTGGCGCACCATTCTTATTTCCTTGCTCCCGGGATCAATGCCTTCGGCGATTTTGGGTTTAAACTGGCTGCATGGGTCGTCTTTGTAAAATTCCATGGCAAAAGTGGCCAGCGGCATCAGGCTGATTCCGTAGCCGTCTTCGATGGTGTTGAGGTTCATGTATCTCGCCGAAATCCTTACTAAGTTGGCAATGCAGGCTTTGATGCCGGCGGCGCTGCCCATCCAGATTACGTCGTGGTTGCCCCATTGCACGTCAACGGAGTGATATTCGAGGAGTTTGTCCATCACTTTTTCGGGGCTTGGGCCGCGGTCGAAAATATCGCCAACCACGTGAAGCCGATCAATCGAAAGGCGCTGGATGAGTTTGCAGATGGCTACAATAAATTCTTTGGCGCGCTCGATGCGGATGATGGTCTGGATGATGCCTTCGAAATATTTCTCCTTGTTACGGTCGGTTGGATTTTCGTGGAGCAACTCTTCGATGATGTAGGCAAAATCTTCGGGAAGCGCTTTCCGGACTTTGGAACGTGTGTATTTTGAAGCCGTGGAGCGGGTAACTTCGATTAACCGCTGCAAGGTTACGGCATACCACTCTTCGATGTCGGTTTCCTGTTTCTGGATAAGTGCAATTTTTTCTTCGGGGTAATAAATCAGGGTTGCCAGTTCGTCCTTGATAAATTTGCGAAGCGTTTTCTTGAAAACATCTTCAATTTTCTGCCTTACGACGCCGGAGCCGTTCCGGAGCACATGGCTGAAAATTTCATATTCGCCGTGGATATCCGAAAGGAAATGTTCGGTTCCTTTATGGAGGTTGAGGATGGCTTCGAGGTTAATGATCTCGGTGCTTGCCGACTGAACCGTTGGAAATTGCCTCGCAAGCAGGTTCAGGTATTTTAGTTCATTTTCGATGTCGCTGTTTGTAAATTTCCGATCAATCGAAAGGTCTTTTTGATTCATATTTCTGAGTTTTTTTAGGATTGCAAAACTATCAAAAATGAGGGGCTTTCCTTGTTAAAATGAGAATAAAAGTAAAATTCAATATCGACTACACTGCCTTATTCATTTTCTGAAACCACCTATTTAAAAGGAAAATTGCCACACCAAATCCAACGATCCAGATTATCGCCGCCAAGGCGGGATTTGTCCCAAAAATAATGGTTGCCAGATTGTTGGGATTAAAACTTCCGGCCTTTATTGCCGGGAAGATGGTTTGAGAAAAAGGATGCAGTGAATCCGTCGGGACGGAGTAAACCACGGTAATTTTGGCAAGAAACGCTCCTGCCAGCCCAAAAATGGTGAGTATCCAGAAAAATGCAGCCGAAAATTTATAGTCCGAAATTTTAACGATGCCTTCGTAAACCAGCAAGACGGCAACCGGGAAAAGCAGCCGTGGGCCGTAAGTCCAGCCGCCCCACCATCCAAAATAGGAGGCAACTACCAAAAAGTAAACAACCGAAATATAAAAAAGATAATGCCCTGCAAATGCCTTGAAGTTGTATTTTTTTGAAATGCCGGCAAAAGCCAGGAAAAGAAACGGTGTATAAAAAAACAGGCCTTTATAATCGCTGAACGACAGCCCCCAGATAGATTCGATGCTTGGCACAGTAAAGCCGTAATTGGTGTGTAAATCAGCGAAAGTGTGATATTTATACAGCATCTCGAAAGGTGAGCCTGTAAAAATGAAATTGTAAATCATGATAAAAACGATCGCCGGCGCCGTGCCCAGTCCAAATAAAAATCCTTTATAAAAACGCTTTTCTTTTATCCACACCTGAAGTGCCCAAATAGGGAAAACCAGCGCAATGGTGTAATCCGATAAAAATGCCAGGCCGCTGAAAAGCCCGGCCAGTACGTATTTCTTATCTTTTAAAAACAGATAGGCCAGCAGCAACAAAAAAGCCGAAATAATATGAGCAAAATAGGTTCCGGCGAAAACAAAAATAAACGATCCGTAAAACGGCATCATCACCAGGAAAACCGGCGAGACTGAAGGGTTCTTTTTTCGAATTGCAAAAAGTGCCAGCAGCATGAATAAAACAAAAGGCAGGCTTCCGCAGATAAAACTTCCAAGCATGAAAACCTCCGTCCCAAAAAGGCTGCCGTCAACTTCCTTGACCAGGCCAACCACTTTTAAAAATCCAAAGAATGGCAAAACAACAAAAGTGGGGAGCGGCGCCTTATCGGTGTAATAATGACCGTTGATGTGGGCTTTATCATTTATCGGCTCCTGGTATTTATCAATCTGCAGGGTTCCGTTTTCGAAAAATGAAATGATGGGCAAAGCCCTGGAGGCTGTGTTTGAATTGGTTGTCCAGATATCGACATAAAAGTAGCTCAGGAAGATGTTGACGATAAAGAAAACGATGTAAAATTTTCGCATGTACAGGCTTTATTTGGCAGCGAAATTAAGAAAACTGATGTAATTTCAAAGGAAGCGGCGATGCTAAAATTAAAAAATCAACCAAAACCCAAAGTTGTCGAGATGGCATTCATGAGGTCGTTTAAGCCAATAACCACGTCCCAAAAGTTAAGTGCTGCGTAAAAGAAGAAGAAAGCAAAAGCAAAGATCAGAAGGGTAAAAAGCACCTTCCGCATGATGTCGATCAGCATTTGCTCGGCAGGCTCACGTACTTTCTTTTTTTTCTTCGGCTTAACGCTGAATAATTCTGACATAATTTTTTTCTTTGCCTTAATTTGTTTGGATAATCAATAATTTATAAAAATATTTGCAAAGTTCGGCATTTTCGTTCAACGGGAGCATTTTCAATTTTAAAGTTTTTCTTCAAGCCAATAATTCCTGTCTGAACAATAGAATTATCCTTTGGAGGATGGCGTTTTTTTTGTACTATTGCCACCAATTGTTAAATTTATTGTACATTGACCGATAAAAGCAAAATAATACATTCTGACATTTCAACTCACCTGCCGGTTCGGACGCTTGATGAGGTTATGGCTGACTTTGCCAGGGAAAAGGCTGAACTTCTCGAAAAGCTTCACGCTGCTACAAAGTCTGCTGATGAATATCATCGGTTAAAGACAACTTTTATCGCCAATGTTTCGCACGAAATGCGCACCCCACTAAATGCCATTCTGGGTTTTTCGGAACTTTCGCAGTTTGGTGATGTAACCCTTGACGAAATGAAGGAATACATGAAAATCATCCATAAAAGCAGCGAGCAACTGCTCGATACGGTCAAGGATGTCATTTTTATTTCGAATCTCGATGCCGATGAAATTGATACCGACGAAAATTCAATTTCGGTAAGAAGCCTTTTTCAGGATTTGCAGGAATATTATTCCTATTTTGGTGAAGAAAAATTTACCCGAAACATTCAGCTTGTATTCCGGCAATATGATGAAGATCTTGTGTTTACAAGTGATTTGGAGAAAATTTCTCAGATTTTCAGAAAACTATTGGACAACGCATTTAAATTCACTCAAAAAGGCTCGGTCGAGGTGGGTTACCAGGTCCCAGATGAAAAAACTATCCGCTTTTACGTAAAGGATACCGGCATTGGAATTCCTTCAGATAAACTCGACCTGATTTTTGAACCTTTCCGTTGTGTGGACGAATCGCACAGTCGCGATTTTGGAGGCAGTGGACTGGGACTTTCGATTGTGTTGCGGCTGGTAAAATTGCTTGGAGGTAAGGTGCAGGTCGATTCGGAGCTGGGAAAAGGAACCACGATGAGTTTTACGATAAATTACAAACCGGTACTCAACAATGATTTTTATCAATAGTGCCGGATTCATTAATCATTCTGACAGGATAACTTAAAACTTCACACATTTATGCTAAAAATCACCGAAGCGCCGCGCGACGCCATGCAGGGAATGACCGGGTTTATCCCGACCTCAGCAAAAGTGGAGTTGCTCAAAGATTTGTTGAAAGTAGGTTTTGATATCCTCGATTTCGGGAGTTTTGTCTCGCCAAAAGCAATCCCTCAACTTCGCGATACAGCCGAAGTTGTCACAAAACTCGACCTTTCACAAACCAAATCGAAGCTGATGGCCATCGTTGGAAATTTAAACGGAGCTGAGATGGCCTGTAGTTTTGATGAGATTTCATACCTCGGATTTCCTTTTTCGTTTTCCGAAACCTTTTTACAACGTAATCTGAAATCAACAGTTAAAGAAGCCCAAGAAACCATAGGCGAACTTCAGAATCTCTGCATCAGCAAAAATAAAAAGCTGCTTGTTTACATTTCGATGGCTTTTGGAAACCCTTATGGTGACCCGTGGAGCATCGACGTCGTGATTAAATGGGCAAAATATTTACAGAACTCTGGAATCGAAATCATCGCCCTTTCTGATATTACCGGAGTTGCCGACGGACCCATGATCGGGAAAATTTTCGATCAGCTTAAAAATGAAATCGGGAATACCGAAGTTGGCCTGCATCTTCATACTTTAGAGCACAACTGGCACGAAAAAATTGATGCCGCCTATAAAAACGGATGCCGCCGTTTTGATGGCGTTATCGGTGGCCTGGGCGGCTGTCCGATGACAGGTTACGAACTGGTCGGCAACCTCAATACACGGCATCTTATTGATTATGCCGATGAAAATAACATCAAACTTGAAATCGATCGCGAAGCTTTCCAAAATGCCGCTATAACCGCGATGAGGGTTTTTGGGCAGATCAGGCGGTGACGAATTTTTACTATTTTTGCGCCTCGTAAAATTATGGCAAACGTTATCGAAATTCGTAATAAAAGGGCTTCCTTCGAGTATTTTCTCGTCGAGGAGTTTAATGCAGGCATTCAGCTTACCGGCACCGAGATCAAATCGATCAGGGAAGGAAAAGCCAATATTGCCGATGCTTTCTGTACATTTATCGACGGGGAATTATTTGTTAAAGCCATGCACATTGCCGAATATGTGCTGGGCACGGTTTACAACCATGAGCCAAAACGCGACCGCAAATTGCTGCTCACCAAAAGGGAATTAAAAAAATTACTGACCAAAGTGAACGAAAAGGGCTTTACAATTGTTCCTACCCTGCTTTACATCAACGAAAAAGGACTGGCAAAAATAAAAATTGCCCTGGCTCGCGGAAAGCACTTTTACGATAAACGCGAAACGATCAAAAAGAAAGATCAGAAACGTGATATTGACCGCTTACGCGAAGATTAGTTTAAGTTTTTATCTGATAATTAAATACAATTTATAGCGATGAAACGATTTACAACCTTACTCATACTTTCGGTTTTCATGGTGATTTTTTACGCAAAATCACCGGTGCAGGCTCAGGAAGCCGCAAAAATAAAGTGGTACAGCATCGAAGAAGCGGTTAAACTCAACAAGAAGCATCAAAAGAAATTTTTTGTGGATGTTTACACCGATTGGTGTGGCTGGTGCAAAAAAATGGATGCAGGCACCTTTACCGATCCGGTAATTGTTGAATACATGAGTAAAAATTTCTACGCCGTAAAACTCGATGCCGAAACCCAGGATACCATCGTAATAAACGCACAAACCTTTGTAAGCACCAATCCTGGCGGGAAACGTGCAAGCCATCAGCTGGCGGCGGCATTGCTCAACGGGAAAATGTCGTATCCTTCGTTTGTTTTTCTGGATGATGAAGTAAAACTCATAACCGTACTTCCTGGCTTCAATCCACCCGAAAAACTGGAGCCCGTGCTTCATTACATCGCCGAAGAAAAATACAAGGATACACCTTACGACCAGTTTTTGAATACTTTTATAGGCAGCTTCAATAAGTAAATCGCTTTGGTGATTTTATGTTGAAAAAGTCCAAATCACAGTGTTCTTAAGATTATTTCTCCTGTTTTTTTTTGCTGAACAAAATAATATGAGGTATTGTGGAAATATTAATTTTGGCCCTTGCTAAAAATTTAGTTTGTGAAAAATTATAATCTGCGCAAGCAGGAGAAAAGTGAGCGTTTCAGCAGAAGGATTAGAAGAATTCCTTTCTGGATAACCTTTGCGGCTGTGCTGGTTGTAATTTATGATTTTGGCTTCGACAAAGCTCCTTCCATATTGCCGGTGTTAAACTGGATTTATATTTTTACCCTGGTGCTGGGGTTATCATCCCTGATTGCGAGATATGTCCCACTTAGTCAGAAACCGATACCACGTGCCTGGCCCGTTGATGTTTTATTAATTATCCTGTTTGTAGGTTCGATAATTTCCTTTATAGCAGGATACTCCGACCTTTTTAACAGGATTCATCATCAATGGATCTATTCGGCACTTTTTTTAACATTTCTTCGCGAATTCTCCACACTTCAGATTAATTTCAAACGTCAGTTTCTTAATCCTGCACAGTTGTTTGTGCTGAGTTTTCTTACCATCATTTTGATGGGCACACTCTTGTTGATGCTTCCCAAAGCGACCTATTCGGGTATTCCATTTATCGATGCATTATTTACGTCAACCAGCGCAGTGTGCGTTACCGGGCTTATTGTGGTTGATACCGGAACTTATTTTACCCATCTCGGGCAGATCATCATTATCATATTAATTCAGGTGGGCGGAATTGGAATTATGACTTTCACGAGCTATTTCAGTTTTTTTTTCAGAGGAGGTTCATCTTACGAAAACCAACTGGTGCTGCGCGAAATGACCAATTCCGAAAAGATTGCCGAAGTTTATTCAACCTTAAAAAAAATTATCTGGATAACCTTTTTCATCGAAGCAGTCGGGGCAATCTTAATATTTTCAAGTCTTGATCGTTCATTAATTCCAACTTTTGGCGGACGTACCTTCTTCTCCTTTTTTCATGCCATCTCGGCTTTTTGTAATGCAGGCTTTTCGACACTTTATAATAATCTCTACGAAACTGGTTTCAGATATAATTATGCATTGCAATTGACCGTGGCATTTCTGATCATTTTTGGTGGCCTTGGTTTCCCGATTGTTTTTAATTTCATTAATTATATCAAACACCTCTTTGTTAACCGCATTTTGCCGTTTACACAAAAAAACAAAGCTGTTCACATTCCCTGGGTTATCAATATCAACACCCGCATTGTGATTGTTACTACCTTTTTTTTACTGCTGGGTGGCACAGTTTCGATCTATTTTTTGGAATATGGAAATACGCTGGCCGAGCATAACGGATTTGGTAAGATTGTTACTGCCTTTTTTGGGGCCACTACCCCCAGGACTGCCGGTTTTAACAGCGTCGACATGACTGCCCTGCGCTACAGTACGGTGATGGTTTTATTTATCCTGATGTGGATTGGGGCATCGCCTGCATCTACGGGTGGAGGTATCAAAACCACAACTTTTGCAATCGTCATTCTTAATTTTCTGAGCCTGGCCCGTGGCAAAGACCGTATCGAAGTATATCGCCGCGAAATTTCGGATAGCTCGGTACGCAGGGCTTTTGCAACGATTTCGCTTTCAATGTTGCTTATTGGAGTTGCAGTTTTGCTAATTTCGGTTTCTGACAGCGACCTGAACCTTGTTTCGGTTGCCTTTGAAGTAGTGTCGGCGTTTGGAACGGTTGGCCTCAGCCTGGGAATAACTGCTGCCCTGAGCACTTTCGGCAAATTTGTTATTGTAATTACCATGTTTCTTGGCCGGGTTACCATGCTTACGCTGATGATTGCACTTTTCCGTAAAGTAAAACATCTTAAATATCGTTACCCTTCCGAAGAAATCTTAATCAATTAAACATCAAAAGCATGAAATTTATAATTATTGGTCTGGGAAATTTTGGTTCGTCACTGGCCGAAAAGCTTACCCGGCTTGGTCACGAAGTAATTGGTGTAGATAATAAAATGGGAAAGGTCGAGGCCATCAAGGAGCGGATCACCCATGCAGTGTGCCTCAACTCGACCGACCCGCAGGCGATGACCAATTTGCCGCTGAATGACGCGGATATTGTGATTGTTGCCATTGGCGAAGACGAAGGCGCCAACATTATGGCTACTGCGCTCATGAAACAGTTTAAAGTTAAGCGGCTCATCAGCCGGGCAGTATCGGCGCTTCACGAAACGGTGCTAGAGGCGATGGGTGTTGATGAAATAGTTCATCCCGAAGAAGAAACCGCCGAACGATGGGCAAAAAAACTGAATATCCAGGGTGTGATCGATTCGTTTGAACTGGCCGGGGAATATAATATTGTCGAAGCCGAAGTCCCAAAGCGTTACATCGGTAAAACCCTTGCCGAAATCGAAATCCGTAAAAATTATGATGTTGTTGTGCTTACTACAATAAAATCATCCGAAAAGAAGAACATTTTTGGTATTTCGAGAAGCATAAAAAGTGTGCAGGGCGTTGCTTCGTCCAAGACCATATTTGCCGAAGGCGATATTGTGGTGCTTTATGGAAACATCAATGATATCCAAAGATTGATTAAAAAAGAAGATGTTGAATAGGGAAATACTTTCTACAGAATTAAAGTAAGCAAAATGGATTTTAGATTCCATTATTTCCCTTTCCAGTTTATTCTAAAACTGTCGAAAAGGCAATAATTTCGTTCAACCGGTTCCGCTAGCTATCGGAATCATGCTTCGCCATGCCGACCGCATGAATTCCTGTTTATTAGGCATTATGATGTGTTTTAATCAGCGTAAATGCTTCCAGGTCAGCTACTGCAGGATCAATATTACCCCAATTATCATAAACAAACCTTTCCAATTGTTCTAATTCGGCTTTTTTTGGACTATAACCAACCTTTTCCCAAAATGCTCTCAATGAAGCATAGGCTATTATTGCCGAATTCGTGTGGCAAGGATGGGCTTTCATATCAATGATATCTACACGCCAACAATTTGGAACGCGTTTTAAACCATAGATAATACCATTACGTGCAGAACATTTCCAAAAATCGTATGGGAAGTTTGGATATTCTTGTGGAAGATAAGCATCAATGATTTCGTTAATATCAGAAGCAACGACCTTCAATGTTATCCAGGCTACTCTGTGACTACCTTTATTGAAACCTATCCATTTGTATGGTTGTTCTTTTTGCATTTGCCTGCGTTTAACTCGTTTTCGCCTCACCTCAGGTGCCGTTTGCCAACCTAATATCAAGCCAACAGCACCATTTGGTGTTTTTTATTCATTACAAACATAATCATTTTCCTTTCCCGATTAGCCTAAAACAACGGCAAGGCAATGATTTTATTCAAGAGGAGCTTCATTATTTGTCACGATTTGAAAGACCAAGGCGGTTTTTACTTTTCGATGAGCAACGATGCAATTTTTTCTCTTAGCGGTTTCAATTCGGTTTCGATGGTTGCCCAAATAATTTCATCTTTAATCTGATAGTAACCGTGAACCAAAATATGACGCATTCCAATCATTTCATTCCATTCGATGGAATCGTGTTTCGCTCTGAAATCTTGTGTTAATAAATACGCGGCTTCTCCAACAATCTCAAGGTTCTTAATAACTGCAAATCTTAGGATTTTATCATTTTTATAGGCTTCAAATGACTTGCCTTCTGTGAATTCAAAGATATTATCAATAGCCTCAATAATATGATCGAGTCGCTCTTTATTCCTTGGTTTTCCGCTCATAAATCAGGATTTTATCGTTTTCGGCGCTCATTACTGCAAATTGTTTTAATTGCCCATCTTCGACCAGATCAACTTTTTTGCCGGTTAATGCCTGCAAATCGTTTACAATATGAATGTATTTAAACAAAGTAACTTTACTATCCGGGATAAAATTGACCAAAATATCAATATCACTTTTTGTGTCTTCTTCCGAACGGGCATAGGAACCAAATAGCCATGCCCTTTCGATGGGTTGACTTGCAAAATATTCGGTCAATCTATTTACAATCGCTGTATTCACAATCTTTACTTTTTTGCAAATTTAGTAAAATTCATTCTTCCATTAAACCCTCATTTCCCTTCCTGGTTAATCTAAAACAAATGCGGTACATTAATTTCGTTCAACCCCATTGCAATCATGCAACTGGGCAGGCTTGAGCTTTTTGCCGGGTTGTGCCGGCCATGTGAAGCTCTATTTATTTGCGCCTGCCCATTCTTGCCAATTAGACAAATTTAAACTAAAAACGATTTGCTCGCTAATCTTTGTCCCGCATTTTCATCGTGAGTTGGTAAATAAATTGTTCTGCGAAGTGTGGCATAGTCTAAAAAGTTTCTGTAGGTTTGTTTTGTTTTATTATAATCCGTATTTGCACCCGCCATTTCGCCTTTTAATACCTGGTCTTGATGATAGGACGAGTCTCCTGCAAAAATGATGTCAAAATCATCGGTCTTTAATAAAACTGAATTGTGTCCTAAAGTATGACCTGGCGTAGGGATTAAGAGTAAATCTTCGTTTTGAGAGATGGGATAAGCCTGGTTAAAAACTTCAATTTTGTTTTGAATAAAATCAACTGTATTAGGTTTAAACCACGATGGCAATGTAGTTGTAAAACAATTGTCAGGATGTAAAAATTCATATTTGCCCATAAGAATTTCTTGTTTAGGGAAAAATTTAAGTCCATCAATGTGGTCGGAATGCAAATGGGTTAAAATCACTAGCTTTACATCATCAACTTTTATATTTATTTTATTTAATTGATGATTCAATTCCTCCTGAGGTTGAATTTTTACTTTGCAAGCATGCTTGAACTGGTATTTTGCAAAAAAGCTTTCTTTGGCAAGATATTTATCAATGTCAAGGCTTTCAGCATTTTCGCCCGTGTCAATAACAATTATGCCCTCTGGGTGTTCAATAACCCAAACCCAAATTGGTAAATACTCTGTATATTCTTTTCCTAAGAGGATATTAATCTTGGATAATGAGCCGTAGCCATTTTTGGTTTTGAAATTCCTTTTTACAGCAACTGTTCCTATGCTTAGGCCGTGAACTTTTACTTCCTTGCCTTTAAGCTTAACTGTTGTTGTAACATTTTTGTAAATTTTGCTTTTGTTAAAATCTTGCTGTTTCATTTTATGTTCATTTTAATTATGGGCGCAAAATTAAAACTACTCAACCAGTTGAAACGATAACAAAAGATAATAAAATAGTTCCCTATTTTTTCAAAACCCGATTTCTAATTCGACTTAACGAAACGGGTGTAATACCAAGAAATGAAGCAATCTGGTGTTGCGGAACTCGTTGAAGCAATTCAGGTCTATCTTTTATAAGTGTCAGATATCTTTCTTCCGGACTGTTTAAAAGATAAGAAATGAACAAATCATGTAATATTACAAACCTTTGTTCGATAGCTTTTCTGATAAATTCGTTCATTTTGGGAAATATCTCATAGAGTTTTTCTTGTGATTGGTGAGAAAGAACCAAGACTTCGCAATCCTCCAATGTCTCTATGGCTACTTTACTTAGCTTTCGAGAAAGGAAACTGTCATAAGAACCTGCAAACATATTTTCGGTAAAAAAGTAAGTTGAAAGTTCTTCTCCATCTTTTTCACAATAAAGTCTTATGCAACCGTTAATCAAATAAAACACTTCGTTTGATACTTTTCCAATATTCAAAAGAATAGATTTCTTCTTGAACTTTTTCTGTTCAAAATAAGGCATAATAATTTCCAATTCACTATCATTGAAGTCAGTAAATTGTCTAAAAATGTTTATTTTTTCAAGTTCGTTCATATTATGAAGTGTGCTTTGGGAGGCTTGCCGCAACCAGTAGATATCATCAAAAACTTATTACTTTTCATCTTCTCAAACCTTCCCCATCTTCACCGTTACATCCGTCTGTTCATCAGCTTTAATAATAATATTGGGTTTGGTTGCTGGCTGATAGCCGGTGGCGGTTGCGTTAAGCGTGTAGGTGCCTTGCGGGATGTTGTCGATGCTAAATTCGCCGTATTCGTCGGATATGGCGGTTAGTTGGGTGCCATTGAGAGCGAGAGCGGCGGCTGCGATGGGTGCATTGGTTTGGTTGTCGGCTACGGTGCCGGCAAGGATGCCCGTAAATTCGGGATTGATGGCTTTGGAGGCGTCGCCGGAAGTGGTGTCGTAAATTACGTAGTCGTTGTATTTGGCTTCGTTGACGCCATACCAGATATTTTTGCCAAGCGTGCATATTTTGGCGAGGGTGCGGTACACTTCGTTGGCTTTGGTGGTGCGTTCTTCGGTGGTAATATCGCGCTGCCTGATAGCCGTAATCTGATTGTTGAGGGCGGTGTCGAAGGTGGTAATCTTGGTGTTGAGTGCGGTAATCATTGCGGGGGTAACGCCTTCGGGCTGAAGCTCTGCCAAGAGCGAAGTAGCTGTTGCGGAGGCATTACGGCCATAGCGTATCAACTGGTCGTCGGCAAGTTTGCCAAGGTTTGCGCCTCCAAATTGCCGGTATTTGCCCGAGGATGAGCCATACAGGTTTTCGGCAATGACGAGGATGGTTCGCAGGCTTTTTTCGACGGCAAGGCGTGCTGTATCTTTTTCCTGCGTGCGTGCAACCTGCTGACCGAGCATAAAATCGTCGGTCGATATGAGTTTTAATGCATCTAACTGGGCCTGGAATGCAAGCCGTTTTTCGTTGGTAAAGCCTACTTCGAGCAGTTGGTCTTTGTCGCGAAGGGCAACAACGAGTGTGGTTTCACATTTAATCAGAAGTTCGCTGACTTCGAAATTAAACTCCCTGTTTTTTTTACTCTTTGCCATGATTAAGATTATTTAGGTGATAACAAAATGATTTATTGATGTTCAAAATTATAAAATATTTTTTTGATTTGCGCAATTTATTTGCAAATAGTTTATTCAATGAAGCAAGTAATTATCTTTGAAAGCATTATTCTTCATTACGCATGCTAAATGGTTCACTTCGTAAGGTCAAATCTTCACTCCGCACGGTCAGAATTTCATTTTTCTAGATCAAAATTCCTTTCCGTATGATTTAAATTTCATTCCGCATGGTCAGAATTTCATTCCGTATGATCAGAATTTCATTCCGCAAGGTCTTTTTTTGGTTTTGATGACCTGGATTTTCAAAATCCAGCACATTTAAATTAAAATTTAGGATGTTGAGATAAAAACCTGACAAACTGATGGCAATTTTTATGGCATTGAAGTAAAATAAACAGATATCTGATCATACAAAATACTAATTAAGGTTGTTTGTGCTGATAATGAATCTCATTTTTTGGTTTGCAGATGCCATCCCGGAAAACCCAAAACCCCTCAACCCGCTAAAGGCTTTGTTGTTAACAGATTTGAGGGGTTAAAATTTGTTAAACAAGCTGTTAGCAGGAAATATGCCGGAAGAATTTTAGTTTTTTTGCACACTCAAAATTAATTTTTAACCTATGGATATTGTAGTTGAAAATCTGACAAAAATTTATGGCACCCAGCGCGCCGTTGACAATATCACGTTCCGTGTAAAAACAGGCGAAGTGCTGGGTTTCCTCGGTCCAAACGGTGCCGGAAAAACCACAACAATGAAGGCTATCACCACCTATCTCATCCCCAACGAGGGAACGATTAAGGTTGGCGAATTCTCCATCAGCGAGCAGCCCGAAGAAATCAAAAAACGCATTGGCTACCTGCCCGAAAGTAACCCGCTTTACCAGGAAATGCCTGTGATCGATTACCTGCGCTTTGTTGCCGAATTACAAGGCATCGAAAAATCGAAGGTTAACGACCGGTTGCGCGAAATGGTTGACATTTGTGGCCTCGAAGGCGAAAAGCACAAAAAAATCGGGGAACTTTCAAAAGGGTATAAACAGCGTGTAGGGCTTGCCCAGGCGCTCATTCACGACCCTGAAGTACTGATACTCGATGAGCCTACCTCCGGTCTCGACCCAAACCAGATTGTCGAGATACGTGAACTGATCAAGAAAATCGGACGCAAAAAAACCGTTATCCTCAGCTCGCACATCCTCGCCGAGGTTGAAGCTACCTGCGACCGCATCATGATTATCAACAAAGGCAAAATCGTTGCCGACGGTACTTCCGAAGAACTTCGCAAACATGCGCAGGGTAAGGAAATCATCAAAGTAACCATCGAAGATGGCGACTGGAGTTCGATTTTTGAAAAGCTTCAGAAAATCGATTCGGTTGATGTGGTCGACATCCTCAACAAAAACAAAAACACCTTCGAAATCCAGAGCCGGGCTAACCAATCGTCGCGCAAAAAAATCTTTAAAGTATGCGTTGACAATAATTGGACGCTCACCGAAATGACGCCCATCGAGACTAAACTCGAGGATATTTTCCGTGAACTGACTTTGAGTTAATCATCTTATCCAAAAATCAATTAAAATTCAAAATTCAAAATCTCTATACAATGAAGCAGATTTGGGTTATTAGTAAAAGAGAGCTGCAATCGTTTTTCGATTCGCTCACTGCGTATATTATGCTGATTGCCTTTTTGGGATTCAGCGGATTGTTTACCTGGCTTTACGGATCCGACATTTTTATGGTAAAACAGGCCAGCCTGCAAACCTTCTTTGGTGTGGCCTACTGGACCTTGTTTTTCTTCATCCCGGCACTAACCATGCGCCAGTTTGCCGAAGAAAATAAAACCGGCACCATCGAGCTGCTGCTCACCCGCCCCGTAAACGACTGGCAGGTTGTGCTTGGGAAATTCTTTGCAACGCTGCTATTGATCGTCATTGCCCTGGCATTCACGCTTCCGTATTATATTACGGTTGCCAGCCTCGGAAAAATCGACCATGGCGCAGTGATTACCGGCTACCTGGGATTGATTTTTATGAGTGCGGCTTATATCAGCATTGGTATTTTTACCAGCAGCATCTCCAACAACCAGATTATCGGGTTTTTGCTGGCGCTTGCCATTGGCATTATGTTCCAGTTCCTTTTTTCGTTTATTGCTCAGGGAACTGGCGGAATTGTTGGTGGGGTTCTCGATTATCTAAGCCTCAGCACCCATTTTGAATCGGTTTCGCGTGGGGTACTCGACAGCAAGGATATTGTTTATTTCCTCTCGCTCATATTTTTGGGATTGGTGAGCACCGAAGCAGTTTTGACAAAAAACAGGAGATAATCTAAAATTCACCTTAAAAAAATTGCCATATGAAAAATAAGAAATCATTAGCATCGCAAATAATATTGATTGTAGCCGTACTTATCGTGTTAAACATTCTAACTGACCGGTTTTTCGTCAGGCTCGACTTTACCCAGGACGGGGTTTATACGTTGAGCAAGGCAACCAAAGACATTTTAAAATCGTTGGATGAGCCTGTTACGATAACTGCCTATTTTACCAGCGGCAGTCAGCCTGAAATCGAAAAAGCAAGAAAAGATTTCAGAGATATGCTTGTCGAATATTCAAACCGCTCGAAAGGTAAAGTAAACTATGAGTTTATTAATCCCAACGAAAACGAGCAAACCGAACAACAGGCCGTCCAGGCAGGTATTCAGCCACTCGTGCTGAATGTACGTGAAAAAGATCAGGTAAAACAGCAAAAGGTTTTCCTGGGTGCAAAAATTCAAATGGGCGAACAAACCGATATTATCCCGGTTTTACAACCCGGTGCAGCTATGGAATACGCGCTTTCGTCGGCTATTAAAAAGCTTTCGGTGATCGATAAACCAAAAGTCGGGCTTATCCAGGGACATGGTGAACCAGGCCTTGGTTCTTTTCAGCAGGCTATGGAGCAACTCCTTGTTTTGTACAGTGTGGAACCTGTTAATCTCACCGACTCAACCGGCAGCCTTTCCAGTTATAAAACTTTGGCCATCATTGCACCAAACCAGCCATTTTCGGAGGCTCAGCTCAGGGTTTTGGATAATTATCTTTCAGGAGGAGGAAGCATCTTTGTCGCTTATAACCATGTTGAAGGCGACTTCCAGACCATGCAGGGAAAAGTTGTCGATTGTAATCTAAATGGTTGGTTAGAGAAAAAAGGACTTAAAATCGAAAACAATTTTGTGATCGATCAAAGCGCCGGAAACGTTGGCGTAAGGCAGCAAATGGGTGGGATGCAGTTTACACGGCAGATTCCTTTCTTTTACTGGCCAATGCTTAAAAAATTCGAAAATCAACCCATCACCAAAGGCCTCGAACAAGTGATGATTCAACTGGCAAGTTCGATAACTTTTACCGGCCAGTCAACGCTGCAGTTTACGCCGCTGCTAAAAACTTCCGATAAATCCGGAACCATTGCAGCACCCATGTATTTCGATTTACAAAAGCAATGGACCGATGGTGATTTCCCGCTCAAAGGTGTTACGATTGGCGCCATTCTCGAAGGAAATATTGTGGGAAGTAATAAATCACGGATTGTTTTGATTACCGATGGCGATTTTGCTGTAAATGGAGAAGGACAAAATGCCCAGCAAAAACAACCCGACGCCATCAGTCTTTTTGTAAATTCGATCGATTGGCTTTCGGATGATACCGGGCTAATCGATTTGCGCACCAAGGAGGTTACCTCGCGTCCTTTGGATGAAATTTCAGATGGAAAACGTGCATTACTGAAATGGCTGAATTTTGCATTGCCCATCCTGCTTGTAATTATTTACGGCATCATCAGGATGCAGATTCGTCGTAATAAACGCTTTAGAAGAATGGAGGAAGGTTATGTTTCGTAAACTCAATTTAAAAACGCTTATAATACTTCTGGCTGTGCTGGTTGCAATTTATTTTATCGCCGATATGGTGGGCGGCAACGACCGGACTTTCCGCAGTGAAATTGTAAAAGTTGATACCGCCAATGTTACCGATATTTATATTTCGATATTAAAAGATAATGCCGAAATCAGGCTTAAGAAAACCGGCGGTCCGGCCGATTGGGAAGTTTCGTCGGCAGGCAGTAGTTTTGTTGCTGATCCGAATATCGTAAAAAATATCCTGGCACAGTTTACCGAAATGAAACCAGAACGCATTGCTGCAACATCCAAAGATAAATGGGCGCAGTTTGAGGTTTCTGATTCAACAGGCACCCATGTGATTGTTAAAGATGGAAATTCGGAACTGGCCAACGTTTATGTCGGTAAGTTTTCGTATTCGCAGCCACCGGCGCAGGCACAGCAGCAAAATCCTTATCAGCAGCAGCAGCGCGGCAAAATGACCTCTTTTATCAGGGTTAATAAGGAAGATGAGGTTTATGCGGTGGAGGGTTTTCTTAAAATGACCTATCAAAAAGATGTTAATTCGTATCGAAAGAAAAGCCTCGTGGATGTAAACAAAGACGACCTAACACGGCTCGTTTTCAACTATCCGGGATTTTCGACATTTTCGCTGATAAAAAACGATACAAAATGGTTGCTTGACGGTGTTGTTGCTGATTCGGCAAAGACTGCAAAATATCTTACCAAAATTGCCAGGTTAACGAGTGCTGATTTCCTGCCGCCATCTACCTCGAAAACCAGCGAGGCAACCTACAAACTTACCATCGAAGGCAACAACATTTCGCCTATCGAAATCAAAGCTTTTCCGGCAGCGGATACTTTGGTAA
Source organism: uncultured Bacteroidota bacterium (assembly GCA_903944895.1). Classification (GTDB taxonomy): domain Bacteria; phylum Bacteroidota; class Bacteroidia; order Bacteroidales; family 4484-276; genus CAJATL01. The sequence goes on along the minus strand of CAJATL010000219.1, from coordinate 43,475 downwards.
AATTTGTCATTACTTCCTCAGCGAATTCAGGTGCGGAATTTAATGGAGGCAAAGGAAAACTTTTTGAAAAAGTTTTTGTCGATCAAACCGAATTTTTAGCCGGGGAGCCAACCCAAAAATAACTGATTAACTGATAAATTGATTGAAGAAAAGGATGATCACTTAACCGGGTCATCCTTTTTTATAGCTCATTTTTCAGGTCTTCTAAAAAGGTTTTTAGTTTTTTGAGTGATTTCACGATTTCGATCTTATCGATGCTGTCGGTTTTGTTTTCGTTAAGTTTGTCCTTCGCACCCTGAAGGGTAAAGCCCCGTTCTTTAACAAGGTGGAAAATAGTATGCAGATTATCAACGTCCTGAACAGTAAATAGCCGGTTTCCCTTTTTGTTTTTCATCGGCTTGATGATGTCAAATTCCTTCTCCCAAAACCTGATCAACGAAGTATTAACATCGAACATTTTGGAAACTTCACCGATGGTGAAATACATTTTTTCGGCTTTTCGCTTGTTTAGCATGAATATTATTTTGTTTCAAAAATAGCTAATTTTAAAGAATTCAAGCTTCAGAGGAGGATAAAATTGCAAACTAACGATCATTCTTGTCCGCAGTTTCTATAATTTTCGTAATTTTGAAAACTCCAAAACAATATTATTTTCAGGCGTATTTTTATGATGAACAGATTATTGAAGTATAGATATTTATTGGTTTTTCTGCTGATATTCCGGATGTTACCCGAAATTAATGCACAGCATCGGATTCCCGCTGGTTTTTGTATCAGCACCGAAGAACTTAAATTGTACAATCTTTTAAATAACTACCGGAAGCAACATAAGTTACCCGAAATCCAGCTTTCAAAATCGCTTTGTTATGTTGCTAAGGTTCATGTTAACGATATGCAGGCCAATCATCCTGATACCGCCGACTGTAACCTTCATTCGTGGTCGGACCAGGGCGACTGGGCAGAGTGCTGCTATGGCCGTGAAAAAATCAATCATACCTGCATGACCAGCAAACCCGGCGAACTGACCAACTATCCCGGCAAGGGTTACGAAATTGCCTTTTGGGAAAGTGTGGACGCACAGCCCGACATCGTTATCGACCTTTGGAAATCCTCCATCTCATCCAACGATTTGATTCTGAGTAAAGGAGTTTGGAAAGGAATTGTCTGGAAGGCGCTTGGAGTTGGCATTTTTAAGGGTTATGCCGTGGTTTGGTTTGGTAAAGAAGAAGACGTTGAAGATGGTGTAAAAATTTGTAGTGGAGATGGTGTTGCTGATTTATCGATAAAAGAGGAAGCTAAACAGGAAACTGTTGGCGAAAATGTTGAAACCACCACTGAGGAAGTTAAAAAGGAAGAAAGCAAACCTGCCGTGGTACGATATTACCTTGTTGGCGCCAGTGTTCCGGAAGAAAGCCAGGCAAAATCAGAGGTTGAGCGCTTCCGCAAAAAAGGTTTTAAAAATCCAAAAATACTTCCTGCCGGAAAAATGTACCGGATTTCGCTGGGCGATTACGCCACCAAAGAGGAAGCTTTAACCGCCAAGAAACGTCTTGGTGAAAAATATAATGATGTCTGGATTTTTAAGAATTAATCTCCTCATTAATTTTCCGGAAGGTATTTCTGAAACTACGCTTCATCCAACCATTTCCATTCCTGGTTCAAAATGATTTTGTCCATCTTTGCTTTTTTCAGATTTGTTATTTGCCTTTAGCCTTTTGTCATTTGAATTTCCGGTGTTCGTTAAAGAACACAGCCTGTTGGTTGGCGGACAATTCTTTTCGCTGAATGATGGCAGGAAATAGCTTAATCGCTCATTTCAAAACCTTTAGGTAAGTTGGTATAAAAATGGATAAACCAGGATTTTTTAAAAATCACATTTCAATCTTGAAATTTTTATTAATCAATTTTTAAATATCTAATTTTTTATGATGAAGAAAATACTTTTATCAGCACTGATGGTTTTTGCGCTTGCAGCCATTGGTTTTAGCCAGGCCGATGAAGCCCGCCTGATGCGGTTTCCAACCATTCATGGCAACCAGGTGGTGTTTAGCTATGCCGGCGATTTGTACACCGTGGTCAAAACCGGTGGTATCGCCCGCAAACTTACCGACAATGTGGGTTATGAGATGTTTGCCAAATTCTCGCCCGACGGAAAAAACATCGCTTTTACCGGCCAATACGACGGCAACACCGAAGTTTTTATGATTCCTGCCGAAGGTGGAAATCCCAAAAGGTTAACCTTCACTGCCACGCTTGGTCGCGATGATTTATCCGACCGCATGGGGCCTAACAACATTGTGATGGCCTGGAAAGACGACAAATCCATCGTTTACAGGTCGCGTAAGCAAACCTTTAACGATTTTATCGGTCAGCTTTTTGAAGTTTCGGTTGATGGTGGCTTGTCTGCTGAATTACCCTTACCTACCGGTGGTTTTTGCAGTTTTTCGCCCGACAAAAAGAAACTGGCCTACAACCAGGTTTTCCGCGAATTCAGAACCTGGAAATACTACCGGGGCGGCATGGCCGACGATGTATGGATTTACGATTTCAAAAGCAAGGAAACCATCAATGTTACCAACAATCCGGCTCAGGATATTTTCCCGATGTGGAGCGGAGATGTGATTTATTTCCTGTCGGACCGCGACCGGATCATGAACCTATTTTCGTTCAACACCAAAACTAACGAAACCAAAAAACTCACCAATTACGATAGATACGACATCAAATTTCCTTCGTTGGGCGATGATGCGATTATTTACGAAAACGGCGGATTCCTTTACTATTTCGACCTTGTAAAGCAGACTCCTGTAAAAATTGAGGTTAAGATTTTAAACGATTTTGCCGACAGCCGTCCACAGTGGAAGGATGCCGGAAAAGCGGTGAGGTCGGGGGCTGTTTCTCCCGACGGAAAACGTGTGGTTTTTGGTGCCCGTGGCGATTTGTTTTCGCTTCCTGCCAAAAAAGGCATCACAAAAAATCTTACAAAATCCGCAAACGTACACGATCGCAACTGCGAATGGTCGCCTGATGGAAAATGGATTGCCTATATTTCGGATAAAACCGGTGAAGACGAAATTTATATCCTGAACCAGGACGGCAGCGAGGTTCCCGTTCAACTGAGCAAAAACAGCGACACCTACAAATTTGGCCTTAAATGGTCGCCAGACAGCAAAAAAATTGCCTGGTTCGACCAGAAAAAACGACTTAACATTATTGATGTTGATTCAAAAGCCGTAAAAATGGTTGATCAATCCGACCAGGGAGAAATTGGTGATTTTGCATGGGCACCCGACAACAAATGGATCGCTTACGTAAAACCCAATGAACAGGAAGTGCAACGCATTTATTTTTATAACCTCGAATCGGCATCTTCAACCCCGGTAACCAGTGAGTGGTTCAACTCCGGTGACCCCTCTTTCAGCAAAGACGGCAAATATCTGTACTTTACTTCAGCGCGCTCTTTTAATCCGACATATAGCTGGACCGAGTGGAATCACTCCTACAGCGACATGCAGAAAGTTTATCTGATTACTTTGGCAAAAGACACCAAATCGCCTTTTGAGCCTGAAAATGATGTTGTTGAAATTAAGAAAGATGAACCTAAGAAAGATGATGCTGAAAAAAAGGACGAGAAAAAGGACGAGAAAAAAGATGAAAAGAAAGACGAATCCATCACCGTGAAAGTTGATTTTGACGGAATTATTGACCGGGTTATCGAATTGCCCACCGATAATGGCGGAATCTGGGGAATTACGGCCACCAACGATGGCGTTTATTATTCGCGCTTCAAATCAGGTGAACCAAAACCTTCGACTTTTTATTTTGATCTGAAAAGCAAGAAAGAAGAAGCCCTCGGAAATATTGACGGCTATGATATCTCGGCTGACGGCAAAAAAATGCTCATTTTCGAAAGCGGAAAATATGCTGTGATTGATGCTCCAAAAGGCAAAATCAAAGTTGAAGATTATATTGATGTTTCGGATATGAAGGTTTGGGTAAACCCGAAAGATGAATGGAAACAGATTTTTGACGAATCATGGCGCCAGATGCGCGACTTCTTCTACGACCCAAATATGCATGGTGTAAACTGGGACGACATTCATAAAAAATATGCTCCGCTGGTTCCTTACGTAAACAGCCGTTACGATCTTACCTACATCATAGGTGAAATGATTGGCGAACTTACCACCGGCCACGCTTACGTCAGTGGTGGCGATAAACCTGAACCCCCAAGAATCAAGACTGGTTTGCTTGGCGCAAAACTGAGCCGCGACGGTTCTGGCTATTATAAAATCGATAAAATTCTGCCCGGCCAAAACTGGACTAAAGATGTGAAATCACCCCTTGCCGAAGTTGGCCTCGGGATTACGGATGGCAATTTCATCCTCGCTATCGATGGTGTCACCACCAAAGACATGAACGATATTTATGAATCGTTGGTTGGAAAAGCCGGCAAACAAGTCGAGCTAACCGTGAATACTTCTGCTTCCGAAAGTGGCAGCCGCAAAGTGATCGTTACGCCCATCGCCGACGAAAGTTCGCTGTATTATTATGACTGGGTTCAAACCAACATCAAAAAGGTGAACGAAGCCACCAACGGACAGGTTGGCTACATCCACATTCCGGATATGAGCGCTGAAGGCTTGAATGAATTTGTAAAATATTTCTATCCGCAAATCCGCAAAAAAGCTTTGATTATTGATGACCGCGGAAATGGCGGAGGAAATGTTTCTCCGATGATTATCGAGCGCCTTCGCCGCGAGCTTGCCGTGATGGAAATGGGCCGCAATACCGCCGGATCACCGAGGCCAGGCGCCATGATGACCGGCCCGATGGTTTGTTTGATTAACCAGTATTCAGCCTCCGACGGCGACTTATTCCCGTATCAGTTCAGAGCGTATAAATTAGGAAAACTCATCGGCCTGCGCACCTGGGGCGGTGTTGTGGGAATCCGTGGCAGCCTTCCGTTTATTGATGGCGGCCAGTTGATGCGTCCCGAATTTGCCCATTACAGCGCCGACGGCAGCGAATGGATCATCGAAGGACGCGGCGTTTCGCCGGATATCGAAGTCCGCAACGACCCGGCGAAAGAATATGCAGGAATTGATGAGCAGCTCAACAAAGCCATCGAAGTGATTTTGGATGAATTGAAAACCAATCCGAATGAACTTCCAAAACCACCTGCCTTCCCAAATAAATCGAAGTAAAAAATCTAACTCAAAAAAGCCTGGCGTAATGCCGGGCTTTTTTTATGGGTAAAATCTTCCTTACTACAGTATTTTGAACCACAATAGGCACAATAGAACACATAGAATTAGAAGAAAAAGTACATGCCAGAATTTTTACAACATAATAGATAAATATCTGCCGGTATTTTTAAGATTTGAAACGAAACAATTTTGTTGAAAACATAATACGAGTATCGCATATTTTACCTAAGAAAGCCACAACGTGGCTAAATTTCAATAACCGTGGGCATCGCCCACGGACAAAATAAGAAGATCGTTTACAACCCTGAAAGGGTTCAACCCTTTCAGGGTTCTTGGATTTACGACATTTCTTTTCCTCCGGTTTCACCGGAGGTTATTGAAATTTAGGCCTTTCAGGCCAAAAAAATGCATTTTTAATTCTTTTTCAGTTTCATTCAGAAAGATTTTGTTGGCATAGCATAAAAGAATTTTTGGGTACTATACCAGATAGTCATAAAACATCATTTCTATTGTGAACCCCGATAGCTATCGGGGGGTGCCTATTGTGGTTTCTTTTTAATTATGTTAAAGTAGAATTAAAATCCTTTTCGAAAAAGGAATTATTAATTCTCAAATTTTGGTTTAACTTCATATCTTTGTAAGGCAAACCTCTAAAATTTTACAATGAAAAAGTCAGTTTTAGTAATCGTTCTTCTTTTTGCTTTTGGATTTGGCGTTTTCCCGCAAAACTATCGCCTGAAAAGTGGATTGAAATCCTTGAAAGCGTCTTCAAAAGAAATGATTGGGATTGAGCCTTTAAACAACCCTGCCATTGGAAAAACACACCATCAACTTTCTCCTGTAAAAAGCGGTTCTGAAATAAATGATCTGAACATCATTTCGATCGGATCTTCGGCGAATGCTTATAGTGCAGGATATTCCGGCGGGCAGCGAACGCTGGTTTGGGCCGACCAAAATCTTAATACCATCATAAATATTCACCGAAATGGCGGAGTACTCGACCCTGGTGGATATTCCGGCGATTTAAGTTACGACATTTCGACGGATTGTGGCTTAACCTGGACCAACCAGATCGAATATTACATTGCACAAATGAATTCCGGTGGAACCTATTATCTGGATGCAGCAAGATTTCCGCAGGGAGCCATTTATAATCCGCCCGGAAATACCAATCCTGACGATGCTTTTGTGACGTATTTTGCCCCGGCGCTTTTCCAGACCAATGATATCTGGGGAGCCATCGTTCATGGAAGAGGCAACATCGGAAACATCGAAGACACCACTAAAAGTTTCATTTTTTCCGATACCACAGTACCGGCAATGTGTTACCTGCCGCAGGGTTACACCATTACCCAAACCGGCGAAATCTGGACTACCGACATCAATAGTATCTGGACGACTGGCGCGTTTGCTTATGCCGGAAATATCGTTGTTTATCATGGAACCTGGAACAATGCGCTCCAGGATTTTGAATTTGAGCGCTCGTTACTCGATTTACCTACAACACAGGAAGGCGCACCGATTGATACCAAAGTTGCTTTTGCTCCTGATGGAATGCATGGCTGGATCGGGGTTCTGGCAGATAATGGCAGCGTTCCAATCTCAGCAGGTCGCTCGTATTATCCCATTTTATGGAAAACCGAAGACGGTGGCGAAACCTGGGAAGGCCCGATTCCGGTAGCTTTGGCAGGTGAAAATGGAAATAGCGGTGTTCAGAATTTGTTCACCGATGACCAACTTGAACTGTTGTTCGGTTTGCCTATCCCACCTTTGGATGAAATTGAATTTACGACAGCTTATGATTTTGATTTGCATGTTGATTATTTAGGAAATCCACACATTGCTGTGGTGGTCGGAATAACCGGCGAAGCTCCATATTCGGTTGTGACAGAACGTTACGAAGTAGAAAATCCCTATAATGAAACAAAAATGTTTATGTCGGCAATGGATATTTTCATTTCGATTTATAGTGATGACTGGTGGGCTTTTGATCTTGGTAGGCTTACAACTTTCAGAGGCACTTTTGACGATATTACCGAAGATAACCGGATTCAGATTGCCTCATCCTGGGATGGGAAGTTCATGTTCGTAACCTGGAACGATACAAACTTACCCTCAATTGAAGAAAACACTCAACCTGATATTTTTTGCCGGGGGATTTCCTCAGGATACAATCTTACTCAACTCGAAGGTTGGGTTGAAGAACCTTATAATATGACTGAAAATTCGGCAGGGATGTGGCAATCATTTTTTCAGAGTTTATCACACTACGTTTTTTATAACGATACTTCAACAAATTATCAGCAATACTTTATTCCGGTTACTTATCTGGATATGAATCAAAACGATCCAACTGCTCCGGTTCGCTACAAGTACATCACCAATTATAATGTTTCGGAATTTACTACGCTTTATTTGGGGATTGATGAGAAAAACCACAATGAAAACCAGATTCAAATCAGCGAATGTTATCCAAATCCCTGCAAAGGTTCGACGCAAATAACAGTAACAGCACCCAAACCAACGAACCTTTTGATGAAACTAACCAACCAGTTTGGACAAATCGTAAGCGAGTTGCCAGAAATCAGTTGCACCACCGGTTCAATGAAGGTGAATATTGATGTTTCAGGCTTGCAGCCCGGTGTTTACCTCCTTGTGGCAGAGGCTGAGAGTGAAAAAGTGGTGCGAAAAATTGTGGTGAGGTAAGATTACCTTATCCTGAAATCAATAATTTTTCGACAGAGATTTTCCTGCCGCTTTTGGATATTTCGATAAAATACAATCCTTTGGGAAGGCTGCTAACATCAACTTTGGTGTTATCCAGATATGAAGAACCATTCAATATTTTTTGTCCGGTAATTGAAGTAATAACCCAACTAAAGACATCATTGGCGGGCATTTCGATGTTTATAAATCCGGATGCAGGATTTGGAAATATCCTGATTTCAGAAACCGGATTTTCATCAATTCCAACGGTAAGGTCAACCAAAAAGGTGATGGATGCTTCATCGTTGGCCGGATTGCGATCCATGAACCCGTTGGGAAGCATGGTGTGCATTTTCAAGGTATATTCGGCTATTGTTGGATTTGGACAATACAAGTTGAATTCCTGCATTTCGCCAAGCGTAATTTCGATCGAATCGCCGGGATAAAGCATCATGTTGGATTGTGGAATCTGGTAATACCGTTCGCTGCAAATTATATTTTCAAGCATCACCGAAACAAAATTTATGGAATTAATCGTGTCGTTTCCAAAATTTTTAAGCGTAGCAAATGCATCCCACCTTAAATCGAAAGAATGTGGGTTATTTGGATCCTTCACACCAATGATATTTTCGGCTCTGAGGTTAACTATTCCTGCATCCACCGAGGGGTTCAGGCTTGTGCCATCAAGTAAATATGTCTTTGCAGCCATTACCATTTCATTCGATGAATGTTCATTATTTCCTGCCAGGAGTATAATATTATCTTCCACCGAAATATCTGTCACTTCAAAGTTTCCAGAATTTTCGTAAGTATTGTCGGCAATGATTTGAAAATCAAAATCAACTTGTAAAATATGGTTATTGCCTGCAATGATGAATTTTTCGTTTTTTACAGTTGCCTGGAAACCCTTTGGAATAATCGTGGAAATATCTAATTCATCAACGGTATTTAGTTCCTCATCGGTCTTGATCAGAAGATGTACTCCATTGAAAACATATCCATTATCACACCGGGTTATATTACTTACCGGACCAATAAATTCATGGATTGAAATGATATTCCCATCGAAATCGGTTTTGTAAATCCCGTTTAAATGGCCAAGTAGCAAAAAATCCTCAGTTGCAAGGCCAGATGCAAACACATCATAAAAAATCATTGGAAAAAATTGGGTCAGCAAGCTATCCCCATTTGCCGACACTTTAAGCATTTGCGGGCCGGCAAGTACATAAATATCACCATTTGCCGCTTCAAAAACTTCACCAACTGAAAAAGTATTATCGGTGATAAAAATCTTTTTCCAAATCAGTTGTCCGTCTTCTGATATTTTATTAAGAAAAGTTCCTATTGGATCGTAATAACAGCCCATCCTGCAGCGGCCGCTAACAAACAAATTTCCGTCGTTTGAATGTTTTATCACATCTGTAGATCCCGTTTCCCATTCAAAGCTTTGAGGATATTGCCATAACTTTTCGCCGGTGGATGAGAGTTTGATTACAACCGGAGGAACAGAATAAGCATCGGTATTCCAATACCTGCCACCAACCACCCAACCTCCGTCAGAAGCAGCTACTGAGGTATTAATCACAGCATAGATGGAAGGCATTTCTGTCCATTCAAAAAGGGCTGGATTGCCTGGATTGATTTGTAGAGGCGGTTGGGCTAAAAGGCTGAGGGAAAATACTACCAGTATTCCCAAAGAAATTTTTTTGATAATTATGTGGGAGTTCTTGATTGTGAAGTTTCCGAATAAGATAAGAATAACAGAGATTGGCATTTTCCAGAATTTTAAAATTCGTTTTTGTTTTACTTCGAAATCAATAATTTTTCGACAGAGATTTTCCTGCCGTTTTTGGATATTTCGATAAAATACAATCCTTTCGGAAGATTGCTAACATCAACTTTGGTGTTTATCAGATCTGAAGAACCATTCAATATTTCTTGTCCGGTAATTGAAGTAATAACCCATCGAAAACCATCATTGGCGGGCATTTCGATGTTTATAAAACCGGAAGCAGGATTTGGAAATAGCTTTATTTGAGAAGCCGGATTTTCATCAATTCCAACAGTAAGATCAACCAAAAAGGTGATGGATGCCTCATCGTTCTCCGGAATGCGATCCATGAAACCGTCGGGAAGCATGGTGTGCATTTTCCAGGTATATTCGACCGAAGTCTGGTTTGGAAAATACATGCCGGGTTCCTTCATCTCACCAAGTGCAATTTCGGTCGAATCGCCCGGGAGTAGCATCATTCCTTCTTGTGGAAAAATATAATATAACATCCCGCAAATAAACATGGCTGTCATATCCGACACAAGATTAGCGGAATTAATCGTGTCGTTGCCAAAATTTTTAATGGTAGCAAAGGCATCCCACCTGAAATCGTAAAGAAAAGGATATTGCGGATACCTGATGGCCAGGATATTTTCCGCTCTCAAACTTACAATTCCCACATCAACAGAAGGGTTCAGCGTTGTCCCGTCAAGTAAAAATGTTTTTGCAGTCATTGCAAAATCATTTGCTGAACCTTTGTCATTTCCTGCCATAAGCAAAATTTCATTTTTAATGGCAATACTTGTCCCTTCAAAGTTTCCGGGGATTTCATAAATATCATCAGCAATGGTTTGCAGATCAAAACCAATTTGTAAAATATGGTTGTTGCCGACAATGACGAAAGTATTATTTTCGACAGTTGCCTGAAAATCCAATGGAATAATCGTGGAGAAGTTGTATTGATCTAAGATATTCAGGTCTCCATCAGTCCTGATCAATTGATGCCCTGCAATGAAAAGAAATCCGTTTTCATGACTTACAATATTTTGAATAGGGCCGCTGAATGTATGTATTGAAATGAGGTTACCAGCCAAATCGGTTTTAAATATGCCCGTCCAGTGGCCAAGAAGTAAAAAGTCATCAGAAGCAAGACCTGATGAGAATTCATCCTGATCCAGCATTGGGTAATAATTTATTCCCAAACTATCGCCTTCCGAAGAAACCTTAAGCATTTGCTTGCCTCCAATAACGTATATTTCTCCGGTTGCCGATTCAAAAACATCTCCGGTTTCGGCAAAATAATCCGTTACGAAAGTCTTATTCCAGATTACCTGGCCATCCTGCGAAATCTTATGAAGGAAAGTTCCCGAAGGGCCGTAATCGCAACCTGCCAGGCACGAGCCTGAAGCGAATAAATTCCCATCCTGTGATTGCCTTAAAACGTCGGTTGAGCCTACTTCCCATTCAAAATATTGTGGGTATTGCCAGAGTTTTTCACCGGAGGAAGAAAGTTTTATAACTATGGGAGGATAAAAATAATACTGCGTATTTGCGGTTGTACCGCCAACCACCCAGCCACCATCAGGGGTGGCAACAGAAGAGTTTAGCTCGGTAGAAAAAGCCGGCATTTCTGTCCATTCAAAAAGCGCTGGATTGCCCGGATTGATTTGTTGAAGCTGCTGCGCTGAAAGGCTTAGAGAAAATAAAACGAATATTCCAAAAGCTGTTTTTTTGATAAAGGAGATTGTTTTCATAATTTCAATTTTTTGGTAAAGATAGAAATAAAAGGGGTTTCATTTATCCAAAAATCCAAAATCTATTTTAAAATTAGACGGGCAATTTTCCATTGGTTATTTTGGTATTTTTGAACCTTAAAATAATGGAACATGAAAATCAAAATATTCCAGGTTGACGCTTTTACCGACCAGCTTTTTAAAGGAAATCCGGCCGCGGTTTGTCCGCTCGAAGCCTGGCTTCCCGACGAATTGATGCAAAAAATTGCTATGGAAAACAACCTTTCCGAGACTGCATTTTTCGTTAAAGAGGGCAACGAATACCACATCCGCTGGTTTACCCCAAAAACAGAGGTTGATCTTTGCGGCCACGCCACACTGGCTTCGGCACATGTATTATACCGGCATCTGGGCTACGATAAGGAAATTATTTTCCTGAAATCGCGAAGTGGAGATTTGCGGGTGCGGAAAAATGACGATCTGCTGGTTTTGGATTTCCCGGCAGGATTTCAGCAAGCATGCAGTCTGCCGGTTAATTTGGTTGAGGCTTTGGGAGCCGAACCCATCGAAACCGGCCATGCCATGGACTTTTTGCTGGCAGTTTTCGACAGTGAAGAAACGGTCGTGAAAATGAAACCTGATTTTAAGAAACTGATGAATATCCCGTTTCACGCGGTAATTGGTACCGCCAAAGGAAAACATGTTGATTTTGTTTCGCGTATGTTTGCTCCTGCCGTTGGTATCGACGAAGATCCGGTAACTGGCTCGGCCCACTCGGTTTTAACGCCATTCTGGTCGCACCGGCTTAATAAAATTCACCTCACCGCCCGCCAGGTTTCGGCAAGAGGTGGTGAGCTTTCCTGCAAAATGTCCGGCGACCGGGTTGAAATCGGCGGAAAAGCAATTACTTACCTGGTGGGGGAGATTGAGGTTTGAGTCTAAAATTTCCTGTCGTGGCGGCTAAAGCAGTTTTGCTGTAACTCTATTTTAAGTTTTTCCAGGTTATTAAAACGCCAATCAATACAATTAGAAAAATAAAAATTGTTCCGTTATCCCACGAATTCAGATAGATAAATGCAGGGATCAGAGCAATTGTTGTTACAAAATACAAATACACCGACCATTTAGCAGATTGCCACATCCCGATCGCTGAAATAAAATATCCAATTGCGATGATCAGTGAATAATAGAAGAAAATGCCTTTTTCAATAGAACTGTCAAAGAGATGAAAAATGTCTTTTATCACATAAATCGCTATCATTACTGATAAAATTCGCATGATAAGAGTTGTTGTTTTAGGAGAGAGAGTTAAAGTTTTCATAATTAAATCCATTTTGAATGATTAATAAAACCACGTCCTGTTAATTTCTTAAAAAGCCCAACTCATAAACCTGCGGTTGTAATTTTTCGGTTAACGCTTTGTAAGCTTCTTCAAAAGGTTTAAAACTTACCGGAGCAAAATCGCCGCCGGTATTGCGGGCTTGCAGCGCTTTACGAACCTGATACCAGCCTACATCGGCGCGGTTTAGTTTTAGTTCGTCGCGAACGGAGCGTACGTCGGTGTGTGCAAAGTAAGCCTGCCACAATGTTTTACCGGCTTCCAATACTTGTGTTGCTTCTCCGGAAAGCGTTTTCCCGGTTAGATATTGTACCATAAAATCCGATTCGAAACGCTCTGGTGCGCCAACCTCGGTTTCGGTGTATGGGATAAAATGATTGACGATTGACCATTTTTTGCCGTCCCATTCCAGGTCGTTGGCACTGGCGGCCCGATTGGAACGATTGAAAAGCATCCAAATCAAACAATCGTTTTTAAATTCATCGGTAAGCGGTTCAGTTGGTTGCAGGAATTGGTCGCGGTCATTAAGCCAGGTGGGTTTTATTAGTCTGCGGACAGAAAAGACGATAGCTGCTTGCCAAAGATTTTTATCAGTAATAATGAAACCGCCTGCACTACCGTAACCGGAAGAAAAAATAACAGTATGCTGTTCCGCATGTTGCAAGTCATTCCCGGCACAATCCATACATGCAATTGCTCCATCAGCCCATTTCGTCCCTCGTAAATCTTTGGTAACAGTTGCGGGTGTAATGGCATTTTTCAAAGGTACAACATCTACTTTGTTTGACTTTGCTCTAACAATCCACTCGCTCAGGAATTGATTATTTGGAATATTGAAAAATGACTTCTCTCCGATAGGATTTGCGTCTTTATCTAATACTTCGGTTCGGATTTCTGTAATGGCTGTATTTATTTTCCGATCCGTTTTCCATATTAGGAATCCAATTGGAAATTTACCACTCAACCCATCGAAGGCTTTATTATGCACAACAAACCCTCCTAAATATGCAGCATTCCATACCTGACGAAATATCGCGAGAGTAGGGGCATTAACGTACTTTAAAGTACTAAACATTGCCAATGTAGCACTAGGTATTTCCTTTGCAATTCGAGCTACAAACTGTGTATAAAGTTCATTGCTACCCTTTCCATAAGCAGACATTGCGCTAGCTGCGAATCTGGTTTTTGCAACTCCGCTTTTAGACTCAGCGTCACCAACTAGAGAAGTATTACCACGATTTGTAGCTGCAGCATACGGTGGATTAATCAACACCAAAATCTTTTTGCCTTCGGCAATGGCTTTTCGTAAACTTTCGGGAACTTTGTTGGTGAGGGTGTAATCAATGGTGCCAAAATCGGTAATGTCGTCGTTAAGGTAATCGTATTGAAAACGCTGCGCGGCAACGCAGGTTTTGGTGGCTTTCATCACATCAACATCGGCAGCATCGAGCGTGCTCATGTAAATGTTGCGTGGGTTGCTGTGTTTTACTTCCAGGTTGCCAACGCCGCAGCACATATCCCAAACAATGTATTCGCGCTGCCAGTTTTCGCCCAGCGTTTCGGCAAGTTTATCGTAAGCTTTATCAACCACGGCCAAAGGCGTATAAAATGCACCTTTAAAACTGCGTTCGTCCAATGGTATCAGGCTGTCGCGGCGTTCCAACAGGTAGTTGCGGTATTCGGCTTTGGGCGGTTTGTGATAGATTGCCCAAAACTGGCGATAGCCTTCCTTATTGCTTAATTCGTAAACCTTGCCGCCCAACAAAAAAACCGGAGCATTGTTTTTGTGCATCAGCGCGGCAGTTAAATTGTCGTGTGTTGAAACAGTGCCGTCGTGCATGATGTCGGCAAAGAATAAAAGCGCATAATCTTCTTCCGAAATTCCTTTTATTTCGCGTCCAATCATCAAAACCCACTTGTCGAAAACCTGTTTAAGATTGTTGGGCGTTATTTGAGTCCGGATGATGTCACCATTTTTAATCGCATTTTTTATGGTGCTGATAAATTCCTCCTCATGGGTTTCTATTTTGAACGAAACAAAATGGGTTCCGATGTGTGCCGAAATAGCATCCAAGGCTTCCTGCGTGTATTTACTTGCCGACCGACCCCATTTTATGGTCTTTTTGGCGAGGAATGGCAAAACATCCTCACTTTTCATGATGGCAGCTTTTTGTGTATCAATTACGGCCAAAAAAGGCGGGAGATAATGGCCTTTATTCAAGGCATCCTGCACGTAATGCATCAGTTGGGTAAACATTACATAGGTCGAATTCCTGGCATTGTCTTTTGCTTCAAACCAAATTTCTTTGGTTTGGATATCAATCAGGTTTTTGCTGTATCCTTGTAATCCCAAAGCTTTAATGTAAGCGTCCTTAACGTCTTCCTCACTTCTGGCTTCCTGTAATTTTTTATAAAGCGTCATGCATTTTATTGTTAGCTGATATTTTTGCGAATGCTTGGAATTACATCATTTGCACCCTGCAAATGTATTGCAAATGACATTGTCAAAGCATCAATCCAAAAAATTTCAACTTAAAAGAAATACAAGGCACGTTGATTTTGTGTCGCGTATGTTTGCTCCTGCCGTTGGCATCGACGAAGACCCGGTAACAGGCTCGGCGCACTCGGTTTTAACGCCATTCTGGTCGCACCGGCTCAATAAAATTCACCTCACTGCCCGGCAGGTTTCGGCAAGGGGTGGTGAACTTTCCTGCAAAATGTCCGGCGACCGGGTCGAAATCGGCGAAAAAGCAATTACTTATCTGGTGGGGGAGATTGAGGTTTGAGTTCCGGGGCTGACGTTTTTTTATTCATCCAATCCTTGTGTTGTGCCTGGTTAAGAAAGGTCCATGCAAATATCCGGCTTGTTTTGTTTCCCTGACTCATCGGTAAAGTTTTAATTTCGACAGCTCCAACATTTTTGAGCGCTGTGTAAGCATTTTTTAGATGGGATTGTTTTGAAATCAAGGTCGAAAACCAAAGGCAGGAAGCCTGGAAGCGTTGACTATCTAAAATCATTTTTTGAACGAATTTTTCTTCGCCACCTTCGCACCATAATTCCCTGTTTTTCCCACCAAAATTCAATGTTGGTTTAGAAATTCGCTTGCCTTTTAGGTTGCTCAGCTTACGAAGGGTTCCGGATTGAGCTTCTTCATAAGAAGCGTGAAACGGCGGATTGCAGATGGTCAGATCGAAATATTCATCCTGTCGGATAATTCCACCGAAAATGGCTTTTGCATCGGGCTGTAGCCGGAGTTCCACATTTCCGCTTAAGGAGGCATTCATCTCAATGATTTCGGTTGCCGATTTAAAAGCAACCGGGTCAATGTCCGAGCCAACAAACCTCCACCCGTATTCCTGATGTCCGATTATCGGATAAATACAATTTGCGCCTACGCCAATATCGAGACACTTAACCTGACCGCCGGTTGGAATTACTCCCTGGTTACTGCTTCCCAATAAATCCGCGATATGATGAATATAATCGGCTCTTCCCGGAATTGGCGGACACAAATAACCTGTTGGAATTTCCCAGTGAACGATTCCGTAAAAATGCTTCAGCAGTGCCTTATTCAGCATTAGCACTGCACTGGGCTCGGAAAAATCAACTGATTCATCCTTGTAATCATTCAACCTGACAAACGGAGCTAATTCGGGGCAACTTCTGATCAGCTCACCGAAATTGTAGCGTTCACGATGTTTGTTTCGTGGATGTAAGCCGGTTTTTTCTTTCGGATGTTCTTTCTTCTTGTTAAGCATTTCAGGATTGAGGTCAGATAAAATTAAAGAGTAAAGGGAAAAGAAAAGTTACCACGATAGTCCACAAGCCATAAACAGGCAAATATGAAGCAATGCTTTTTTCGACGCTTTCGATTTCATGGCTGTTATTAAGCGTCTTGAACAGCCGATAAGCAACAATCAGAAGATTTATCAGAATCAGGATATTTCCACCTAAAACAGCAAGCCTGTTGGGTGAAATTCCCCACTCTGAAATCCGGAAAACGATGGCCGATAGGGCTATTCCATTTAAAATTATCGTAACCACCGATAAGCAAAGCAGTAAAAAGGTGCCTGTTTTGTTGTTTGAATTTTTCGATGTTTCAGCCACCGAGAAGAGGATAATGGCCATCACCCCAATGAGCAGAACATTAAAAATCAGTAGGAACTCCCGGTCATTATAGGGGTCTTTGCCGGTATAGATTACTGCAACGAGATAAACGATGAGCGTTAAAAGTACCAGTGGCGTAAATACTTTGGCAATTACCGGAGAAACATTTTTTACGAGTTGCGGGTTTGTTTTTACCAGGTAAGTTCCAACGATTGGTAAGGCTGCAAGTCCCCAATACACCATGTATTTTTGATAAAAAACTTCAACGCTCAGGTCGATTAGCTGAAATAGCCCAAATGTTATTGCGGTCAACAGGCCACCGGCAATAGCTATAATGGTCGTCATCACTACAAAATCTCCATTAAATCTTAGAAAATTTATTCGTCCCTGGTAGTTGTCCAATTGGCCACCGACGAATGTAAAACCCAGTAAAGCCCACAGGAATAAAGGCAGGTGAATACATGCCAAAATCAGGGTATCACTTTCGGCGTCGTCAGGAAGCAGGTTAATGTAAATTGCCGAAACGAGCATGGCTATCAAAACAATAAGTAGCTTTTTAATCTGGATTTTTTGTTTCCATGCAAAATATGCAGTTAAAAAGGGAAATACCACAAAAGCGAGATTTCGCGGATAAAAATAGTCGGGGTTGATTCCGGTAAAATCAGGGATTTTTGCTAACAGTCCGGCAATAAATGTTGCTGCAATAACAAAAATCAGGTCGTGGCTGGTACCCCAGGAAATCTCTTCGTTTTCAAAGTTCAGGCGTTCGTGCCAGAACTGAGCGGCTGTTGTTTCCTGAATGTCGGGATAAATCCCGTTGAACGCCCTTTTAAAAATCGTTTTGTCGTCGCGGTACAATTTTTCGAGTTGAGCGGGATTGTCTAAATTGCTCGTGATTTCTTCTTTCATAGTGCCTGTGTCCTCCATGCTTTGTTTTTCTGTTACTTTATTCATAACGATTTATTTTAAAAGAACCTTTTTATAAAAGTGAATCTGTAAAAAAATCTTAGTTCGATTGGTTGATCAGTTTTTCGAGTGCATCGAGATGTTCACTGAATGCTTTTTTGCCTTCAACTGATGCAGCGAATGAGGTATTTGGTTTTTTCCCGACAAACTGCTTTCTGATCTCAATATAATGCAGTTTTTCGAGTGCATTGATGTGGCTTGCCAGGTTGCCGTCGGTAATCTGAAGTTGCTCCTTCAGTGTTCCAAAATCCACGAAGTCGTTAACCATCAGAAGCGACATAATGCCCAGCCGCACCCTGCTTTCGAAAGCCTTATTTAAATTTGCGATGAAATTTTTCACTTCTCATATTTAAGATACATGGCGATTCCGTAAATAATGTGGAGAATCCCGAAACCAAATGCCCAGAACAGGAGGCCATATTCGACAGCAAAAGATGCTCCCAGGCCGGTAATGATTTCGAAAACGCCGAGGTAACGGATGTCGTTTATGGTGTATTTGCCGGCATTGAACAGCGCCAGCCCGTAAAAAATTAAAGTGGCGGGAGCAACAAAAGCGATTTGGCCATGGTAGAGGAGCATCAGGCAAAAGATGCCTCCCGTTGCCAGCGGAATTGCCATATTTACTACAAGGCGTTTCGCCAAAGCATCCCAGACCGGCTGTCGTTGTTTTCTGGCTTTTCTTATCGTCAGCAGGCTGGCTGCAAGCAGTGAAACAATTAATACACTGATAAAATCGATCGACAGGAAGGTGTAAAAAGCTGGATTGGGTTTGCCGTTTTCTTCAACTGCAAATTCATAGTATCCGGGTTCATCCGGTGAAAGGCCAAGAAATATATAGGCTGCCACAACCCCTGTAATGGCCGCTACTCCGGCTATTGCTCCCGAAAGTCCGCTCAGTGATAAAAACCGGGACGAACGTTCCATTAATGACCGTATTTCCCGGAGCGTTTCCAACTGTTCTTGTTGTTTATTCATTAATTTGAAATTAAAAGTACTTTGAGCGGCAAAGTTAAAACGAAAATTCAGATTACCAAATTTATTTCAAATAATGAGTCCAATCAAAAAACTTGTAATTTTGGGCTAAAGCCCAGTAAAAGCTTGATTTTCAATTGCCCCCTTAAGGGCGGGGCAATTGATGCACGTGATATTCAGGGCTTTAGCCACTGCTTAAAAGCCGGTAAATTTCATGAAGGGTGACGGTTCTATATTTCAGATGGTTTTTTGCTTAGATTTTGAGTCTTTTGCATTGTTTCTGACTTTCCGGGAATGTATCATCTGTAAACTGAAACTCCAAAACCAAATTCGATAATGTCGCTCAAAGGGATTGAGGCGTTTCCAAATTTACTTGCAATGTATAATCCCCGGCTCCCAACCCGAACGTAAAAAGCCGTTCCTGATGCCGGAGTTTTATTGCCCAAAAACCTGGTTTTTACTTCTCCACCAACAAAAACACCCGAGTTTCGACCCGGCGACCACCAGTAATATTCATCAGGATAATAGGAAGGTAATTTTATCCAGTATTCGTGACCAAAAGTATGGTGAATAAACCATCCAATATTTAAAGGGACAACTTCGATATTTTTGCCTGCATTAAAGCGGAAAAATTTTGCGGTTAATTGCAGACTGACGCTGTGCAAATCGTCGGCTGAAACGAATTCCGGAACATATCCATAAAAACATGACACTTCAAATCGTTGTTTAAAAAACGAATATCCCACTCCCGGAGACAAAAATCCAATGCCGCCGGCAAATTGCATCTTTACATAATCGGGTAAAAATCTTTTGTACTTTACCGAATCTGTCCTTTGCCTTGTCTGGCCAAGTGTCCAGGGAATAACACAGAGCAAAAGGAAGAAGATCACAACCAGAATTTTAAAATCCGATGGTTTCAATTTCATAGGAGCTTTCTGATATTTGGATGACATTGAACTTATTATGTTCGGCGCCGTAAACGTTAACATAAGTGAGATTACCTTCGAAAGGATAATAAATTTCGTGGTGATGAAGATGCCCGTGAACGACAAAAAGTACATTGTGATAAAGCCCCAGTGTGTGATGAAAATCATCGGACAGCGTAGCATCAAATCCAATATCTGAAGGTGGAGTATGAAAAATGACAATCGCCTTGGTAAAATCTTCGGTCGGGATAAGCTGCCCCTCAAGCCATCGAATGTCTGGAACGGTTCCGCAATATTCAAACTCGAGGCTGTTGGTGTTGATAAATACGAATTTTATTTTGTTGTAAATAAAACTGTAATCAAATGCCCCAAACATTTCCAGATACGCCTCTGACCCATTGCCAATCAAATCGTGATTTCCGATGACAACAAAGTATGGAACTGCCAGTTTTGACAACATCGAATTTCCCCACAAAAATTGCTTCGGCAAACCAAAATCTGCAATGTCGCCAACATGGATCACAAAATCTATAGCCGGATTTTGATTTACTTTTCCAACAAATAGTTCGGTTTCATCAAAGAAGTTGTGTGTGTCGCCTGTAAATGCAATTGTAAGCGTATCATCACATTCGGTGGCCATTAATTTTTCGATGTTCTTTTGGTTAACATTCCTGTTTTCTTCGCTAAAATCAATAGCGTATGGCGAATAATCAAATGTGTTTTCGCATCCAACTGTTATTAATGAAATGAAGATAAAAAACATAAATTTGGGCTGCATCATTTTCGTTTTCATTGAACCGCATTTACAAAACCGGCTGATCCCAGCCAATTCCTGATTTTTGAAATCTTTTTAAGAGCATCATTTCCATAAATACTAAAAACTGCCTTTTCGAATAGCATTTTGTTGTTATAAAATTCGGTGCTGAAAAACCAGGCAGTTTCGGCTGTTTCTTCACCTGACAATTTGAATGGTTCGTTCAGGATACGTTCAAAAAGATGTTCGATTACTTTTGCATAAAGCCGTTCCTTTGTTCTGAAATAATAATGAATGAGCGAAATATTTACACCAGCGCTGAATGCAATTTGCCGGGTTTTTGTGCCGTGAAAGCCGTAACGAAGAAACACGTTACAGGCTGTCGCGAATATTTGATCTTCTGTTTTTAAATCGTGGTTTTTCATTGCATTGTCAAAATTTGGTTTAGTAATCTGGCTGAAGTAGTCTCAAAACCGTAATTTTTCGGTCATAATTCCAAACCGCAGAACATCAAGACCGTGGCTGAAATACATGTTGTAATAATCCAATCCATGATAATACCGGACGAAGAATCCGATGTCTTCCAAAAATACAGGATGGTAGAAAAAGGTCAAAGCAAGATTGAGTCTTTCAGCCGAAAGCGCGCTCCAATCATTCACCTGGCCAAACATCCAGGTAATTTCACCTTTGACCGAGATAGTTGCATTTTTTTGGGAGAAGCTGTCATTTTTGGCGGGAACTTTAAATATCGAAACCGCATTGTGCCAACGGATGTTGCTGTAAATACCATCGAGCTCATCGCTGCTCATGCCGGGCGGATGGATTTCGAGCGAAGTTTTGAAAAACTGATAAGCATTAAATCGTTTATTTACATTTGTCAGAATAAAACCAGGCTCGATGTAGTTGGTTGCAAAATCGCCGGATTTTAGGTTTAGCTCACCGTTTTCCAAATAAAAACTTCCATCCTGACCGTTGGAATGATGCGCAAACCGCAAAAAAATGCTTCGGGTTACCAAAGGTTCCTTTTTCTTAAAAAGATAATACATCGTAATTTGTGGCATATAGCTGGGAGTGCGCACCGGAAACGATTCTTCCTGATACATTCTGATAATAATCTGAGGTGTTAAAACTCCGATTAATCGCGAATTTTTACTTTCCCTGATATAAAAATTCGGGATTAAATTCGCTTCAAACCAAAGTGGTTCAAGGTTACCAATGTCGGTAGGAAAAGTAATATAGCTATTACCCTGATTTACCTGCGAAATTACCGAAAGCCCAATCTGGGGTAGGGAATCTTTTTCCTGCTTTTGAATGCTAAATGAAGAAAAAAGCACGATGGCCAAAACCGACTGAAGAATCAGGATTGTTTTCTTCATTTAGTTTTTTCCCTTCGTAATGTGATTTTCTCTTTCATGCTATCAACCACATAATAAACCATCGGGACTAAATAAACAGTCAAAATCATTGACGACAATAAACCTCCGATGATTACCCATGCCAGGCCGTTTTTCCATTCGCTGGCCGTACCCTGCGCCAATGCAATGGGCAACATTCCGATAGCCATGGCAAGTGTGGTCATCAAAATAGGGCGCATACGCTCTTTACCGGCAATGATTAACGCATCTTTAAAATATTTTCCCTGCGATTTCAACTGGTTGGTAAAATCTACAATCAGGATGGCATTTTTTGTGACCAGCCCCATGAGCATGATTAATCCCAACTGCGCAAAAAGGGTTAAGTCGTTTAACGATAAATTTAACGCCAGGAAAGCTCCAATGCCAGCCATCGGAATGGCAAATAATGCCACAAACGGATAAATATAGCTATCATAAAGGGCAATCATAATCAGATAAATCAGGATAAATGAGATGATGAGAACCGAGCCTAAAGCTCCGAAACTTTCATCCTGGGTTTTGATATCGGCACCCCAGGTTAATTTAACACCTTCGGGCAATGGTTGTGTTTTCAGAAAGGCAATTGCTTCATCAGCAAGCGTTCCCGATGGCCTGCCAAACGACTCGGAAGTTATGGTTACCGACGGTTGCCTGTCAAGTCTTTCGAGCAACGAAGGCGAATTATCCTGCTTCACCACCGCAAATTGAGACACTTCAATGGGGATGTTCATTGGGTTTACAATGGAAATACGTTGCACGTCTTCAAAGTTTTTCCTGTCAAAGTCATCTAACCAGATCCTCACCGGATATTCGGTTCCATTTTCGGTTAATGTGGCATCATCGTTTCCGGTAAAGGCCGTTCTCAAATTTAAGCCTACGTAAGCCGTTGTTAATCCCAACCGCTGCATTTTATCTTTATCAGGAATTACCTTGTATTCGGGACTTCCTTCTTCCACTGATAACCGAACATTATCGGCACCAGGTATTTCCTGGATAGCTGCTTTAAGATTTTCCCCGGTTTTCATCACCAAATTCAGATCGCTACCGCTCAAGGTTATTTTGATGGGCGCCTGTTTTGGCAATAATCCTAAAACTGCCATCGAAAAGTTAACACCCGAAAACTCCTTTTTCAGCGCTTCGCGAAGCGATTTCATAAATGCTTCTGTTTTGATATTCCTTTCTTCTTCAGGTTTCAACTGAATGGTAAACTCCGATATATTGGAAGAGCCAACTCCCAGACTTCCGATGCCTGTGCCAGGCCCGGCAATGTTGCTGAATAGTGTGGCTACTTCGGGTTGCTGAAGGATAAAGTTTTCGACCCGTTGCGTTCTGATGTTGTTTTCCTGAACGGTGGTCGTTTTATCATATTCCAGATTCAGACGGAATTTTCCCTGGTCGCCTGTTGACATCATTTCTTTTCCGATTATTCCTTGCTTCAACATGACTCCCGTCATTACCAAAAGGAAAATAACTATTGCTGTAAAGATAAGTTTATGGCTGAGAACCCAAACCAACTGATGGCCGTACCATTCGATGAAGGCAGTTAATTGTTTCTCGAACCAAAGCAGAAACCGGTTCATGAAGTTGGTGGGTTGCAAATCTTCCTTTTTTCCAATCCGCGAAGCCAGCCAGGGCACCAGGGTAAATCCCACCAACAAGCTGGTGAGTGTTGAGGTTATTACCACGATGGAGAATTGTTTGAGCATATCGGCCACAAAAACCTGCAAAAACAGTATGGGCAGAAATACGACCACATCAACCAGGGTAATCGAAATGGCCGAAAACCCAATTTCCATACGTCCTTCCAAAGCGGCATCCCGTTTATCTTTTCCCATATCGAGGTGCCGCTGGATGTTTTCGAGAATGACGATGGCATCGTCAACCAGAATTCCGATGATTAACGACATGGCCAGCAAAGTCATCAGGTTTAAGGTGAAGCCCATCAGCCACATCACAGCAAAGGCCGTAATTAATGAAGTTGGGATTGCGATTAATACAATCAACGAATTCCGGTAGCTTCGCAAAAATAGGAACATAACCAGCGAAACCAGGATTACAGCCAGAATCAGGTCGTCAACCACCGAATTTACCGCGGCAATGGTCATGTCGGTTGAATCGTCGGCAACAACAAATTTTACTCCGTACAGCGAGTTTGCGTTTTCAATCTCGGTAAGTTTCGCGTGAACTAATTTTGAAACTTCCACAGCATTGGCATCGCCTTGTTTCTTCAGCAAAAGGCCTATCCCGTTTACACCGTTGTACCGGCTTACCGAACTTATCTCTTTCACCCCATCAATAACCGAGGCCACATCTTTGACATAAACCGGCATTCCCGGCGCAGGCATAGCAACCTGCACATTCATGATGTCGTTTACGGTCGAAAATTTTCCGGTTAACCGCACCGAATTGCTCTCTTTATCGGTTTGCGCTTTCCCGGCAGGCAAATCAATGCCTGAGCGGTTAATGGCTTCAACAACCTGATAAAGCGATATTTTATACAGTTTCAGTTTATCCTGATTGGCCTTCACCTGTATTTCGCGTTCTTCGCCGCCAAGTAGTGTAATTTCGGCTACTCCCTTTAATTGTTGAATTTGCGGAAGATATTCATCCTTCATTTTTTGATAAAATTCCGTCGCAGGCAAACTACTTGTTGCACTTATCGAAATAATGGGTAAATCGTTGGGCGAAACCTTGCTCATCACAGGGCTTAAAATGTCTGCCGGAAGGTCTTTTTTGATATTGTCGATATAGCGCTGGGCATCCTGCATGGCGATGTTCAAATCGGTTCCATATTTCAGATTGGCAATAATAACCGAGGCGTTGGGCATGGATTTGGTCTCCAGATAATCAACTCCTTCGAGATTCGATAAGGCATCCTCTATTTTCCTTGAAACCGAAGTCTCCACTTCGTTGGGTTCGGCGCCAGGGTACATTGTTTTTATTACAACCACCGGTTGGTTGAAGTCGGGCAAGAGTTCGTATCCAAGGTTCGAAAATCCGATGATCCCCAGCAAGGCGAAAACGCTGAAAATAACGATGATCAGAGATGGGCGTTTGATTGAAATTTCTGTAATATTCATATTGCTTAATTGCTGATTGTCACATTTGCACCATCAAAAAGATTGATAAACCCGTTGGTTATAATTACGTCGCCTTCGGTTAAACCACCTGATACCTGTACTTTATTCTGAAACCGGATTGAAGTGGTGATATTTTGAAGCATAGCTTTGCCATTTTTGATCAGATAAACCTGTGGTTGAATGTTGGTTCCAACGATTGAAGATGCCGGGATGATTAACTTTTTTTCATGATCGTTTTTCATCCCGATGGCTGTTGGGAGTACATTGCCAAACATCCCCGATTTGATTTCTAAACCGGCGGTATTTTTTACCGAAAATTGGACCGGAAAACTATTTCCCATATTTGCTTTGCTGCCCGTCATGGTTACCTTTCCCCACAAAACCGTTTCAGGATAAGCATCTGCTGAAAGAGTGTATTGCTGATTGGTTTCGAACTGCCTTAACTCTTTTTCGGGCACATTTACTGTAAACTTCAGGCTTGAGATATCCGTGATTTGGAGCAAAGGAATACCCGGTGCAGCGAAGGCTCCCTCTTCGGTAGGCTTGGCGGTTACAATTCCGCTGAAAGGTGCTGTAATCGTCGTTTTATTGATTTGCTCCATTATCGTTGCCTTTTGCACCCTGGCCGATTTTAAAGCCAATTCGGTCTTTTCCAACTGTACACCCTGGATGGCTTCGGCATTGGCAAGAACAGTGTAACGTTTTACATCCGCTTCCAATCCTTCAATCTGGATTTCGATGGACTGCAACTGAAGATTCAGCAATGAGTTATCTAATTGAATCAAAGCCTGACCTTTTCGCACCGTGCTTCCGACATCCACCAAAACAGCGTTAATCCTCCCCTGAATATCCGCGCTGACTTTTGTTTCTTTGTTGGGTTCAAAAGTTCCAGTATAGGAAATATCGTTCTTAAAACTTTCCAGCTTCAAAGTGATGGCCTGCACATTAATGGCCTGCGCTTTATCATACTGGTAAACCCTGTTTACGGTGGTTTCTTTATTTTTTTTAAGCTGAAAAACCGTGATGGCCACTATTGCCAATGCTACACCTAAATAGATTATCGTTTTCTTCATTTTCTTAATTGTTAATTGAAATATTTCCGGTTAATTTTTTTAATTCCAAATCGGCTTTTAAATAATCAACGATTGTTGTTAAATAGGCCTGCTGGGCTTCGCGAAGCGCGTTGTCGGCCAACAAAACTTCGGTCAGGCTTGCTGTTCCTTCTTTTTGCTGCAAAAGCATTTGTTCGTAAACTGTCGTTGCCAGGATAATTTGCCCCGATGTGTTATCGATGATTTGCCGGGCGACGAACCTGCGCTGTATTGCGTTTTCAATCAGCATCTCATTTTGATCTTTGACCAAAGCAACCTGCAATTCGCTATTCTGAACCTCAATTTTCTTTTGTTTGATTTTCCGGTTAGTTACCGTGCCGTTAAAAAGCGGATACGAAACCTGAATGCCTGCAAAACTTACAGGGAAAAATTTCAGAAATTCATCAGGTTTCTTATCATAACCAAAACCTGTCTGGCTGTAACTTCCAAGTATCGCAACCGATGGCAGTCTTGCATTTCGAAGCGTGCTTAATTCGCTTGCAATAAACCTGTTTTGCGTACTTGCCAACTGTAAATCGACATGCTGTTGATTGTGATAATCCTGAATATTTTGGTTTCCGATGTGCTTGTCAATTTGAATATTCTGTGTAGCCGGAATTCCCATCGAGAATTTTAAGGCATTTATTACCTGATCGTAGCTATTTGCTGCCATATCCTGCTGGGTGAGTAACTGCGCTTTTTGCAACTCAACTTTTGTAACATCGCTTTTCTTGATCATTTGTTGGGAATGGAGCAATTGTAAATTTTCGAGAAGCCGAGATGTGTTTACCAGATTACTGTCAATAAAATCCTGCTGGTGCAGTAAAATCTGTGCATTATAGTAAAGGTTTGAAATTTCAAAATACACTTGCTCTCCAGCTTTTTTGTATTGAAGTTCGCTTAGCTCAGCAGCTATTTTTGTGGTTTGAATGGCCCCATAAATCTGCGGATTGTAAAGAGGCATGGTTAGTTGAATATTCGCATTGATGTTGTGGGGTACCCCAAATTGAATTTCTTTAAAATCTCCTTCTGGTGCATCGGGATTAAAGGTTGTCATGGGCATGAGCTGATAAGGCAAATCGAAGAAATATTTGTAATCGGCTCCAATATTTACTTTGGGGATAAGACCGGCTTTTGCTTCCTCGGCTTTTTCGGCGCCAATGGTCGCGTTATTCCTGCTTATCTGAAGGTTTTTGTTGTACACCAGCGCTGTATCAACACATTGCTGCAACGACCATGATTGCGCCGTACTTTTAAAGGTAGTCGTCACAAGAAAAACGGATAAAATTATCCATTTTAATGTGTGAATATTCACTAACTTTTTGTAGAAATTTTTTTTAGCTTTCATATAGTTTTATTATTTTGATGTTGATTCATTTACCCTTTGGTTGACCATTGTTTTTGTTAAAGTTAATGAATATTCACTAACATTTTTGAGCAAAAAAAACTTATCCTATTATTTAATCCCCATTCAGATGATAAAATCGAAACCCGTGTTTCGTGTATCGGAGACAATTTTTACGTCCATTTTATAACTTATCGAAATTAATTTTTAATGAGTTCCTTTATCGAGTTTGTAAACTCAGCGCCTTTTTCGATCAGGCTGAAATTGTAGTTTGACATTTGCCACTTTTTAACAAACATCCTCAACGACCCCAGGATAATAACAGCCATGTGCGCAGCTTCAATATCGGCCCTTATTTCGCCTGCATTTTGCCCGGTTTCGATAATGGTTTTCAGATTTGCGGTATTACCATTCATTATTTCGGTTACTTTTTCAGATAATTCCTTTTCATTTCTGAATATCTCTTCCGAAAAAATTACTGCCACTAATGAGGGTGAAGCAGTAAATTTTGCAAAATGGTTTTGGAATAAAGTTTCGATTTTTTGGAGTGCATTGGCATTTGAATTTAATTGATTAATAAAAAACATCGCTGTGTTTTGCCTGAAAAAGTCGAGAATGGCCAACAATATCTGAATCTTATTATCATAATGCCGGTAAATTGCAGACTCAGCAAATCCAATTTTCTTAGCCAGGTTTTTTATGGTTAACGATTGAATCCCACTTTCGGCAATGAGTTCCAGCGAAACATTTATAATTTGTTGTTGTCGTTCGGTAATTTCCATATCTGATTTTTATCTAAAATGAGTGAGTGAATATTCGCTCACAAAGATAAAGCAGATATTTTACTAAATGCAAGTTTTTTTTTGAATATTTTATAGATGTTGAATTCTGGTTTCTAAACATGAGGGATAAAAACCACATATTCATGTTCTTAACCTTAACAGATGGGTCAGATTTTCTGACATCTTGTCCAATGTTACGTCGTAATATTTTTCAATGTAACCGGAATCAGAAAGTTTTCGTGACTATTCCCGGGAATTTCTAAAGCGGAGTTGTTGCAGTCCTTCAGACTGCTAAATCAGGTTTTGATTATTCCTGGGGCGTTGCCCACAGCAGTCAAGTTAAGCCCAAAATGTTAAGATTTTCCATAGCCCAAACCTTCAGGTTTGGGATTATTTGAATCCCCAACCATTTGATGGCAGGGCGTTTACGCCCTTATTGCCCCCTAAGCGATCCTTGTCGGTTGAAGGTCGTAAACGACCTGTTGGTTCACAGCTGCTGCACACTTAACCCGGTGCTGAAGCACCGGGCTATGGATTCTTTTTCCAAAACAAGCATTGTTATCATTTCTTAACCTGACGGCTGTGGGCAGCGCTCCGGGAGATCAGGTTTACAGCCTGAAACAAAAAATTACGAATTTGGGAAATGAGTGGCTAATTTGCCAGCAACGGAGTTTAAACACAGCATAAAATGATGCTGTTTTGCAGGAGGAGTATGGAAATCCGGGAATAAATCTTACCGAAAAAACAAGCTGAAATTAAAAATCAACAAACATTCTGAAACTAAAACATTTTCTCCCTCTTCAATAAATAGGGTAGTAAAATTTGCCGGAACCCTTTGTTGATATCGGCTTCAACAAAATCGATGCGGTATTGCCCGCACCTGAGTTTTAGTTCTTTTGTAAAATCACCAACCGATTTTACATATTGTTCCTTCACTTCATGCGGATGGATTTTGAGTTCCTGCCCGCTTTCCATGTCAATAAATTTGTAGGGACGGTTATCAAAATCAAAATCAATTTCTTTGTTTTTATCCACCACCTGAAAAAGTACAACCTCGTGTTTGTTGTGTTTCAGGTGCTGAAGGGCAGCAAATAAATCGTCAGTTTTTTTGCCATTTTCAAACATATCCGAAAAAATGACGACCAGCGAGCGTTTGTGGATGTTTTCGGAGATTTCGTGTAATGCTTCGGCGGCAAAGGTGTTTCGGTGAAGGCCTTCGGTGATGGGGATGAGCAGCCTTTCAAGCTCGGCAAAAAGGTATTTCTGATGCACCGATGTTGAACTTGATTTGGTATGCAGATCCACTTTATCGGTAAATAATGATAATCCGACCGCATCGCGTTGTTTTTTCAGAAGGCTCATCAGGGCGGCGGCGGCATACACCGAAAACGTGATTTTGTTGGGGTTATCAATCGAAAGTTTTTCTTTTACCGGAAAATACATCGACGACGAATTATCGATAACAATCTGGCACCTGAGGTTGGTTTCTTCTTCGTAGCGCTTCACGAACAACTTGTCGGTGCGGCCATAAAGTTTCCAGTCGATATGTTTGGTCGATTCGCCGGTATTGTAAAGCCGGTGTTCGGCAAATTCGACCGAGAAGCCATGAAACGGGCTTTTGTGAAGGCCTGTAATAAAACCTTCGACAACCTGCCGGGCAATAAATTCCAGTGAGCCAAACTCCTGTAACCTGTTTTTATCAATCGAATATTCCATGCAATCAGCGTAAATTATTGCTTAAAAACAATTTCGGGCAAATAAAAGTATTTATCAAAATGTGATTTTTAGCGATTTTAAGAAAAAACAACAGGCAGCTTACTTTTGAGCAGGCTGCCTGGTGAATGAAATAATTTTTCAGGATTTAAAGCTGTGCTTCAAGTTTTTTAACCAAAACCGATTTTGGCACTGCGCCAACTTGTTTATCTACGATCTGACCATTTTTAAAGAATAAAATCGTCGGGATGTTCCTGATGCCAAATTTTCCGGCGGTTCCCGGATTGCTGTCAACGTCAACTTTCCCTACAACTGCTTTGCCTTCATATTCTTTACCAATTTCCTCTACGATTGGACCAACCATGCGGCAAGGGCCACACCATTCAGCCCAAAAGTCAACAATTACCGGTTTATCCGACTGAAGTACCTGTGCATCAAAATTTGCGTCTGTGAATTGTAAAGCCATTTTTTTATGATTTAGATATTTGAAATTTTTTCCAAAATTATAAAATGTTATTTAGATAATTTGATTTGTTGATGATTTATTCAAAACTTTTAAGATAGGCATAAGGAGTAAGGCGAAAGGCGTAAGCCGGAAAAATCAATTTGTCCTGAAACAGGTTTGTAAACAGAGATTTATATCGGCTGATTTGCTTCATCTGAAAATTTTTAAAATACCTCTAATTAAGCTGATACGTAAGTTCGGGCATATTTTCGATGATCGTTAAAAATTCCTGGGCATCAACTTTAATGTTGGCAGCATTAAAACTCAGGTTGAGTTTTTCGTAACTGTCGTAAACGGCAAAGGTGAGTTTGCACGTACCTTTTTTTGTTTTGGCCGAATTCTCCAGCTTTTCGATCAATTCGTCGTTGAGGTCGTCGAGCGAAAATTTGAGCTTGATTTCGCGGGCGTTTTTTTCGATGACTTCTGGCAACAGCATCATGTTGGTGATTTTTATCTCGAGTTGATCGGAGGCATTAAAACGTTGTTGAACCTTTGCATAAATCAACAGGAAAAAACCTTCGGCAAGATAATGCCTGAACTTGAGATAATCTTCCGAAAACAGCCTGAGTTCGATGGTGTCGTCATAATCTTCGACTACAAAACTCCCGAAAGGCTTGTTGGTTTGGGTGGTTTTATGCTCGGCACTGATGACCATTCCGCCAAAAACAATGCTTTTTCCGTTGAATTTTTTAAGATTATCCTTAAAATCGGAAATCCTGTTCTTCCCGAAATTCTTCATTTCGATGCGGTATTCATCCAGAGGGTGGCCTGAAATATAAAAACCCGTAACCTCTTTTTCGTTGCGAAGCTGCTCGATGCCTGACCAGGGCTTACATTCCGGCATTGGCGGGTCGGAAGTTTCAACCTCGCCGGCTTCGCCAAAAAGTGAGACCTGCTGCGAGTTTGCGCGTTCCTGGACTTTGGTGGCGTAACGGATAAGTTTTTCGATAAAAATGGTGTCGTCAGTATTTTCGCGATAGAAAAACTGCGCACGGTGGGTGTTGTCAAACGAATCGAACGCCCCCGCCATAGCCAGCGCTTCGAAACTCCTTTTATTTACAACCCTCAGATTGATACGTTTTGCAAAATCGAAAACATTGTTGAAAACACTATTTCTGTTGCGCTCGGCAATTATTTCTTCAACAGCGTTGCCGCCTAAACCTTTTATTGCCGCCATCCCAAAACGGATTTCGCCGGCCTTATTTACGATAAAATTTTCGTCCGATTCGTTTACATCAGGCTTTAGAACCCTGAGGCCCATGTGTTTGGCTTCATCAATAAAAAAGGTGATTTTGGTAATATCGCTCAGGTTGCGGCTGAGGACGGCGGCCATAAATTCCGCCTGAAAATGTGTTTTAAGATAGGCCATCCTGTAAGCCACAAAAGCGTAACAGGTTGAGTGTGATTTATTAAAAGCGTATTTTGCAAATTCCTTCCAGTCGTTCCAGATTTTTTCGATTTTTTTCAGGTCGTGTTTGCGTTCGGCGGCGCCTTCAAAATAGAGCGATTTCACTTTTTCGAGCTGGACAAGGTCTTTTTTACCCATCGCTTTACGCAGGTTATCAGCATTTCCGCGGCTGAATCCTGCGATTTTCTGCGAAAGCTGCATCACCTGCTCCTGGTAAACCGTGATGCCATAAGTCTCTTCGAGTATTTCCTTCATTTCCGGCAGATCGTACTCAATTTTTTCTTTACCGTTTTTACGTTTTATAAAACTTGGGATATAATCCATCGGGCCTGGCCTGTAGAGGGCGTTCATGGCAATGAGGTCTTCGAAACGGTTTGGCTTAAGCTCCCGCAGGTTTTTTTTCATCCCGTCCGACTCAAACTGGAAAATTCCGGTGGTATCGCCGCGGCTGAAAAGTTTAAACGTTTCGGCATCATCAAAAGGAATTTCCTCTACATCGATAATTTTCCCTTTCGATTTTTTGATGTTTTCGACGGCATCTTTGATGATGGATAAAGTTTTAAGTCCAAGGAAATCCATCTTCAACATGCCTAATTTCTCCATGTGGGTGCCTTCGTACTGGGTAACCAGCAGTTCGGAATCTTTGGAAGTGCTCAATGGAATATGTTCGATCAGGTCGTCGCGGCCGATGATAATTCCGCAGGCATGTGTTCCGACATTACGGAGGGTTCCTTCCAGTTTTTCGGCGCTGTACAAGGTTTCTTTAACCAGCGGATCGCTCGAATCTTTCTCCTGTTTGAGTTCAGGAACGCTTTTATAGGCCGATTCAAAAGTAGTCCCCGGCGTAAAAGGAATGAGTTTCGAAAGCCGGTTGGCTTCCGAAAGCGGCAACTGCTTAACACGTGCAAGATCCTTAATGGCCATTTTTGGCGCCATTTTTCCGTAAGTGATAATGTGTGCCACGCGGCTGGCGCCATACTTTTCGACAACCCATTTCAAGACTTTTTCACGGCCGTCCTCATCAAAATCAATATCAATATCGGGGAGCGAAACGCGGTCGGGATTCAGGAACCTTTCGAAGAGCAAGCCATATTCAAGCGGGTCAACGTTGGTGATGCGCAGGCAGTACGCCACCACCGATCCTGCTGCCGAGCCACGTCCGGGACCGACCCAAACGCCCATGCTGCGCGCCTGGTTTAAAAAATCCTGAACGATCAGAAAATAGCCCGGGTAGCCCATTTTCGCGATAGTAGCAAGTTCAAAATCGATACGCTCCTCAATATCCGGTGTCAATTCTTTATAGCGGGTTTCGGCACCTTTGTAGGTGAGGTGGCGAAGGAAAACGTTGGGATCATCAAAACCTTCAGGCATCGGGAAATCGGGCATGATGGGATCGCGGTCGAGTTTGTAAACCTCCACTTTATCGGTAATTTCACAGATGTTGCTGATGGCTTCGGGAATATCCTGAAAGAGCGCCATCATTTCTTCCTGCGATTTCAGATAAAATTCGTCGTTGGGGAAGCCAAATCTGTGGTCGCGGCCAAAACCTTTTGGTGTTGACTGATACTCGTTATTGGAGATACACAGTAGGCTGTCGTGAAGATTGGCGTCTTCCTTTTCGAGATAATAAACATTGTTGGCTGCTATGACTTTAACGTTGTATTTTTGGGCAAAACCAAGCAAGACCTGGTTTGTGCGGCGTTCTTCCTCGAGGCCGTGGCGGTTGAGCTGCACATAAAAATCCTCACCAAACAAATCGAGCCACCATTTAAATGCAGCTTCGGCCTGGGTGTCGCCAACATTGAGAATCAGGTCGCAAACTTCCGATTGCATCCCGCCAGTGGTGGCAATCAGGTTGGGCCTGTATTTTTCGAGAATTTCCCTGTCGATGCGTGGATATTTATCATAAAAACCCTCTATCCAGCCTATCGAGCTGATTTTTGAAAGATTGCGGAAACCATCCATATTTTTTGCCAGCAACACCTGGCTGTATCGCCTGTCGGGATTGTCCTTGGTAAATTTTTGTTTGGTTCGGTCCTGCACCAGAAAAACCTCGCATCCGATGATGGGTTTTATTTTGTGTTTGATGGCCTCGGTAATAAAAGCGTACGAACCCGACAAGTTTCCATGATCGGTGAGCGCGATAGCAGGCATTTTTAACGCAACGGCTTTTTTAATGAGGTCTTCGATGGGAGGTGTGGCCTGCAAAACCGAGTAAAACGAATGAACATGCAAATGGGCGAAAGGAATTCCTGTGTTTTTTTCACCATCAAGAACCGTTTCAGTTTTGGCTGTTTTGCCGGCTTCGTCTGCTGCCAGCTTCTCGCTGATTTTTTTGTTCGATTCGATTTTTAATTTGATGGGTTCGATGGGGCCGGGGTGCAATATTTTAAACTTTTCGACGACAAATTTTTCAATTTTCAATTGTTTGTCATCAATCACGCCAATTCGTATCAGTTCCAGCAGGCAGCGTGCCGTGGCAACAACGTCGGCTGCTGCATTGTGCGCTTCCTGAAAAGGCTGGCTAAAAAGTTTCTGATAAAGTTCGACCAGCGATGGAAATTTAAATCCGCCACCACGTCCGCCGGCCAGAGCACAAAATTGCGTCGATTCGAGCATGGTATCAACCAGCGGTTTGGTGGTTAATATGTTTTCCAGTTGATGGCGAAGCAACTCCGATCCGGTGATTTTCAGGTCGAAATCGAGGTTGTGGCCACCTAGGTGGGTGCATTTTTCGACAGCCTTCGAAAACTCATATAAAACAAACCGGATGTCTTCGCCATTTTCGAGGGCCATTTGGGTCGAAATTCCATGAACCTGCTCAGCTTTGAAAGGAATGGTGAAGCCTTCGGGTTTTACGATGTAACTTTTTGCTTCGGCAAGATTTCCTTCAAAATCATGCATTTGCCAGGCAATCTGCACGATTCTGGGCCAGTTGTCGAACTCGTCCAAAGGTGCATTATAGTTCCTTGGAAGTCCGGTGGTTTCGGTATCGAAAATTAAAAACATAGTATTTATTTTTGTTTGGGTGTTGGAAAAATGACCAGCATTTAAGCCGGACAAAATTAGCCAAAAACGGGGGAGCCGTTGGTGTTGTTGATAAGTTTATGAAATCGGTTAAGGTATTGAAATTAAATCAGATAAATGATTTTTTGAAATAAAAAAAGCCGGTTGATGTAACCGGCCTGAGCATCAATATTTTGATGGATTATTCCATATCGTCCATCATTTCTTCGGTAATTTCGAGGTTGGTGAATACTTTTTGAACATCATCATCATCTTCAAAAACATCGATAACCTTCAATATTTTTCTGGCGCTATCCGGCTCTAATTTAACAGTTTCGTTGGGGATGCGCTGCAATTCGGCGTTTTCGGCTTCAATCTTCAGCTCTTCAAGTTTTTTCTGCATCCTGCCAAATTCTTCCATGGGTGTGATTACCGTAAGAACGCCTTCATTTTCCGAAATGTCTTCAGCGCCGGCATCAATCATTTCAAGCTCAAAATCTTCAAGGTTGATGTCGTCTTTTTTTGGAATTGTAAAAACACCTTTGCGGTTAAAGAGAAAACTTAATGAACCGGTTGTTCCAAGACTTCCGCCATATTTGTTAAAGATGGCTCTGACGTTGCTGATGGTGCGTTGGGTGTTATCAGTGGTACATTCTACATAAACGGCAATTCCGTTTGGAAGATAGCCTTCGTAAGTTAACTCCGAAAAGTTGGCCGAATCCTTGTCTTTCCCTTTATTGATAGCCCTTTCGATGTTATCTTTGGGCATACTTGCACCCTTGGCGTTGGCGATGGCTAAACGCAGCCGGGGATTTGAATCAGGGTCCGGGCCACTTTCCCTTACAACAACAGTAATTTCTTTGATAATCTTCGAAAAGATTTTTGAGCGTTTGGAATCTAAAGCTCCCTTTTTACGCTTAATGGTTGACCATTTATTATGTCCTGACATATCTTGTTTTTATTTGATTTTTGCATTTTTTTTGGGAGCGTAAAAATAGTATTTTACCATTAACCGGTTACAACACAATTAAAAAAATCGGTCACAAAAAAACAAAATTCGATTAAAAATCCGGCATATTTCCTGTAAACGAAAAAACCTGCCAGGTTTGCGAAACCAGGCAGGTTTTGAGATTTGTTATTTGAATTTTGTTATTTGAGATTTTACCACCCTGCTAGCGTAATCCCAACTGCCACAGGATACAATTCGGGTCCACCGTTATTTTCGAACATCTTGTTGAGCGAGTAAGTGGCGTAAAGATTAATAATCCCCCAGCCAATGCGCACGGTTGCATCGTAACGGAAAGGATTGAGTTCAAAGCTGTCCTGGTCTTTTGGTTTTCTGCGGCCATCTTCGAAGTAAAGCATTTTGGTGTGCGAAGCATATCTCCAGCCTAACATCATCCCACCGGCAATATGAAAACTGTTGCTGCGCGAAAAACGGTTGGTCTGAAACTCAAGTAATAGCGGAACGGTTACATAATTAACCACCAATTTACTTTTTTCATATTCGCGGCTATAATCTTTGTATCCCATTAATGGTGTGGTGTCGGGAACTAAAACCACATTATCCGCAAAACGGTAATTGTTCCAGCGTAAACCAATCCCGGTAATTAATCCAAGCTTATTATTAGCTAAATTGATGTTTTGCTCGTAAACGTTGATATTTACATCTGCCGATTTTTCGTATTTCAGGTCTAAAAAGCTGTAAGCATCTGGAACCTCAGTGCCAAAATCCTCGTTTACGTAGCCGTTGATGCCAATGTCAACACCACCCCAGTGGCCATTGAATTTATGTTTTCGGTTCTTTTCCCATTTTACATTTCCATCTTCATCAACAACAAGCGAATGGTTCCCGACCGATACTTTTGTCGAGTCGCCATCGATAACTTCAACAACCACGCTTCCTACTTTTACGGTAGTGGTGTCGCCCGATTTATAAGAGTGGGAATCGTCGGTGGTTATGACAACTACAGATGGGTTGGCTGATGATCCGGAATCTGAAGATTTTGCATCGCCAATGACTTTGATTGAGCCGGCTCCGCTGGTTTCGCGTTCGACTTTTTCGGAGGCATTAACGGTAACATTTGATGCACCGCTGGCTTCGGCAGTTGTGGTTTTGGTTTGCAAATTGGCGGCATCAACTTCGGATGCACCGCTGGCATTAATCCGTTGGTTTTCTGCATTTCCTGAAAGTTTCAATTGACTGGCACCGGATGCTTCAATCTGGATGCTGGCAGCCGAAATTTCAAGAGTGCCACGAGAGGCGCCTGAAGCATCTATGCTGAAATTATCCGCCTGGAGCTGGTTTTCAGTTTTAATGGTTGCTGCGCCGCTGATTTCTAGCGACTGGATTGAAGGTGTCGAGATGTAGATGTTGAGCCTGGTGGCGTTGCGGATATTTCTTGATCCGATTTCGAGTACGCCGCCACTCACTTCGGTGGTGATGTATTCCATCAGGTTTTCGTCGGCTTCGATAAGCAGCGAAGTTTTATCGTTCTGTGTCAGAAAAACGTTAAATGCGCCACCAACCTCAATGCCAGTAAACGCCCCGACAGATCTTTCTTCTTTTATAACGTTTTTGTTGCCTTTGGTGCTTTGTGCCATGGCTGTTGCTCCTGCGAGAATAAATAATCCTGCCAACAGGAAGCTTAATGTTTTTGAATGTAGTTTTTTCATGTTTTTCGTTTTAATTTTCGTTTTCGCTCTTAGGACGCAGGCAGGTTAAAAAAAGTTACAGAAAAAGTTTTCGGGGATAAGATTGTTTATTTAAAATCGCCCAAAGTACCGGTATTACAGGTTTGTGATGGTTGTACTTTACATTTACGTTCAAAAAAATGCAATAGGATAAAGTGATCCGAGCTATTCCCTATTCGATTTTTGCGCTTTTGGATTGTTAACAGAAAAGCTTTTTTCGCAACCAAAGATTTTCTACTTTTGTTTGGTCAAAAATTGGCGTAAACAGATCAACATTGAAAAATTTCATTAAAATATCTTTCCGGTTTTTCACTTCCAACTTTGAGTTAATCTTCTGGATAACAGCTCTTGTTTATCTGTTTTTTATTGATCCCCACCAACAGCATTTTACACTTTGCCCATTGAGTAATCTTGGATTTGATTATTGTCCGGGCTGTGGACTGGGACGGTCGTGTGCTTTAGCATTGCATGGTAGTTTTTTCCAATCGCTGCAGATGCACCCGCTTGGAATTTTTGCTTTGCTGGTTATCATCCACCGGATTTTTACTTTGATTAATGATCTTAAGCAGCATAAAAACTTTAATATCAAAAGTTATGAATATCGTACTTAAATATTTGCCCGAAGCACAGGGGAATGAATTGTTTTTTTTGAGCGACCTTTTTAAGGGTTTTAATGAAGACCAGATTCGTGATTTTTCATCCATTTACCGCTCCAGACGCAAAGATCCCAACGTCATTTTGTTAACTGCCTTGCTTGGTTTTGTTGGGGTTGCGGGCGTTCATCGGTTTATCACCGAACAAATCGGACTTGGAATTCTGTACTTTTTTACGGGTGGACTTTGCCTTATCGGAACCATTGTTGACCTTGTAAATTACCAGAATCTGGCCTTCGAATACAACCGTAGAGTTGCCCACGAAGTAGCCGCCATCGTTTCCAGGTAGTTTTTGTTCATTCGGTTCTATCGTTCCCAGCTTAAAACAAGTCTGGTAAACTTTCGTTTTGATGCAACGGCAAATTTTTTGTGCCGGCTTATTTACATTTTCAGGTTCATTCCTTTTTTTCATAAAAACCTTTTTAATGAGACTTTTAAAAACAATTTTCGCTATCAGCATTCTTTTCGTTTTACCTCTGATCATAAACGCGCAGGATCCGCAAATTCCCATTTTAAAAAGCACATTTGGCCATCCGCAACTTTATGGAAATCGTTGGGTTGACTCGGTTTTTAATTCGCTTAGTCTTGACGAGCGGATTGCCCAGTTGTTTTTTATCCGCACGTATTCCAATAAAGACAAAGCCTATTATGACGAAATCGGTAAGATTATCCGGGAAAATAAAGTCGGAGGGCTTACATTTTTCCAGGGAAGCCCAACCGTGCAGGCAAACCTGACAAACCAATGGCAAAGCATCTCCAAAACCCCGCTTTTAATTACCATCGATGGCGAATGGGGCCTGGGCATGAGGCTCGACAGCGCCTATTCTTTTCCCCGCCAGATGACACTTGGCGCAATGCCCGGCGATACCATTGTTTACGAGGTTGGCCGTGTTATCGGGAAACATTGTAAAAGGCTGGGTATCGGGATGAATTTTGCTCCGGATGCCGACATCAACAGTAACTCCAAAAATCCTGTGATCAATTATCGCTCTTTTGGTCAGGATGCCGGAAATGTCGCCCGAAAAACCGTTGCCTGGTTTACCGGGCTTCAGGAGGAAGGCGTTATTGCTACTGCCAAGCATTTTCCGGGTCATGGCGACACCGACACCGATTCACACGTCACGTTGCCACTCCTCAATCATTCTCGCCAGCAAATCGACAGCATCGACCTTTATCCTTTTAAAAAAGCCATCGAAGCCGGCGTTGGAAGTATCATGGTCGCGCACCTTTTTGTTCCGGCACTTGATGACGAAAAAAATATCGCCACCTCACTTTCAGTTAAAGCCGTTCAAAATCTGTTGAAAGATTCGCTGGGTTTTGAAGGCCTGGCCATCACCGATGCCCTCGACATGAAAGGTGTTACAAATTACCATAAACCCGGCGATATCGAACTGAAAGCGCTCCTGGCCGGAAACGACATTATTTTGCTTCCTTTGGATATTCCTTTAGCGGTTTCAAATATTAAAAAAGCTTTGGCGGATAGCCTGATCAGCGAAGACGAAATTAACAAAAGATGCCGGAAAGTTTTAGCTTACAAGCAGATGACCGGCCTTGACCAGTTGAAGCCCATCAACACGAAAAATATTCTTGCCGATATTAACACCGTCGAAAATGAATTGCTTACGCGAAAAATTTATGAAAATGCTGTCACCATTGTTAAAAACACCGGTAACCTCATCCCGCTTCAGCAACCCGACACTTTAAAAATTGCTTCGCTGGTGATTGGTTATACTGAGAAGGGGAAATTCCA
Source organism: uncultured Bacteroidota bacterium (assembly GCA_903944895.1). GTDB lineage: Bacteria > Bacteroidota > Bacteroidia > Bacteroidales > 4484-276 > CAJATL01. The sequence continues at coordinate 3,569 of CAJATL010000219.1, read as the reverse complement.
GGAATCGCTAAGCCTTTTCTCAAAAGTCGAACATTTCAACCTGCCCTCAAATCCTGATGAAGCCCAGATGGCAAAGGTTGTAAAAGCTTTGGAAGATTTTAATCTGATCATCATCAGTCTGCAAAAGACCAATAATTCGAACAGCAAGCAATACGGCATTTCTGATAATTCCATCAAACTCATCAGCAGGCTTAAGAATGGGAAAAACAAACTCATCGTCGATGTTTTTGCAAATCCTTATTCGCTCGAACTGTTCGGACAGGCCGAAAAGATTGATGCTTTGATGGTTTCTTACGAGGATAACCCGATTTCGGAGGAAATTTCGGCACAGATCATTTTTGGGAGCATCGGTGCCGTTGGTCGCCTCCCGGTAACGGCATCTGAGACCTTCCGGGTTGGCGACGGAACCGACACCAAATCCATCGGTCGCCTCAAATACACAATCCCCGAAGAACTCGACATTCCGCGTGAAAAACTCAAAGTGATCGATTCACTCATCAATCTCGGACTTAAAGAAAAGGCATTCCCCGGTTGCCAGGTGGTTTTTGCCAAAGATGGCAAGGTTTTCTACAACAAATCTTTTGGCTTTCACACCTACGATAAAACCGAAATGGTCGTCAATTCCGATTTGTACGATGTGGCTTCGCTCACCAAAGTGATGGCCACAACCCTGTCGGTGATGCGGTTGTCCGAAATCAAGCAACTCGACATCGACCAGCCGCTTTCTTCCTACCTGCCTTATCTGAAAAATACAGACAAGAAAAGCAAAATCAGCCGGGAAATCATGTCGCACCAGGCGCAACTTTATCCTTTTATCCCTTTTTATAAAAATACGATTAAAAATTGCAAACCTGATACGTCGGTTTACAGCCCTGTTCCGAAAGCCGGATATTCGAAGCAAGTCACCGAAAAGCTTTTTATTACGAACGCTTACCACAAAACTATTTTCGATTCGATTGCAAATTCGAAGCTCTTAAAAAAAAAAGAGTATAAGTACAGCGATTTAGGTTTTATGCTGCTGTGTGATGCCATCGAAACGATTACCAGCCAGCCTTTTGCCGAATTTACGAGCCACGAATTTTACGAGCCGCTTGGTCTGACTACAACCTGTTTTAATCCAACAGGCAGGTTTCCGCTTTCGCAGATTACCCCAACCGAAAATGATACCCTTTTCAGGAAGGGTCTGATTCATGGGTATGTTCACGATCAGGGAGCTGCTATGTTGGGTGGAGTTTCCGGTCATGCGGGGCTTTTTTCGAATGCCGGCGACCTTGCAGTAATCATGCAGATGTTGCTTCAAAAAGGGTACTATGGTGGGAAGCAGTTTTTTTTACCGCAAACTGTTAAGGAGTTTACCAAACAACAATTCCCGCTCGAAAACAACCGCCGTGCGCTTGGTTTTGACAAACCTTATCCAAATTATGATTCACTGGGGCCAGTTTGCAAAAGCGCTTCACACGATAGTTTTGGCCATTCCGGATTTACCGGTACCTACCTCTGGGCCGATCCCGAAAACGGGCTGATTTTTATTTTTCTTTCAAACCGTGTTTATCCTGATGCAAACAATCAGAAACTCATCAAAATGGGGCTAAGAACTATGCTGCATCAGGCAATGTACGACATTTTGAAGACAACCGGTAATCAGAAATCAAGCAAAAAATCCTGAATTAATATGTAAATTCCTCTATATTTGCCGCAAATTTTAACAACTTAACTATGGAATACCGAATCAAATCAATCCTACTGTGGATACTCGCATTTTTTCTGATGGCTGCAAGCGCCGTCTATCAGCGCTCAACGGGACCAACCTATCCTAAAAAAGGTTCAGTGACCCTCAATAATCAGGAGGTTAAATACAAATTACTCAGAACCTGGGAAGGCGAAACCGAGGCAGCCATAAAAATTGAAGTTGCCGATAATTCGATTACTGGTGTTTACAGATTTAAAAAATATAAAAGCCACGACGAATGGACTGAAAAGCCAATGGTTCGTGAAGGTGAAAACCTGGTAGCTTTGTTGCCTAATCTTCCGCCAGCCGGCAAAATGATGTATGAAGTTACCCTCAGCGACGGGCAGCAGCAAATCAAATTGCGTGAAGAACCTTTAGTTTTGCGCTACAAGGGCGCGGTTCCAATGTTTATTTTGCTTCCGCATATTATCATGATTTTCTTAGCGATGATGTTCTCGACCCGAACCGGGATGGAGGCCATCATTAAAGGAAAGAACATGGTTACCTACACTCTCTGGACTGTTATACTTTTTGCAATTGCCGGCTTATTACTTGGTCCTTTGATGCAAAAATATGCTTTTGATGTTTACTGGACCGGCTGGCCTTTCAAGGGATTTAATAATTTTGGTGATATGACCGACAATAAAACCCTCGCTGCTTTTATCTTGTGGGTTGTTGCGCTTCTTCAGGTCAGGAAAAATCCGAAAAAATGGGGTTGGGTACTTGCCGCTTCGATCCTGATGTTCGTGATTTATCTTATTCCTCACAGCATCATGGGTTCTGAAATTGACTACACAAAGCAGTAGGCAGTAGGCAGTGAACAGTCGGCAGCCTAAAAACTGCAAACCCAACTGCAAACTGCAAACTGGCGACTGGCCACTGGCCACTCTCTAATTGACATTATAAATAAAAACCATGCTATTTGCTATCATACTCATCACTGCGGCCATTTCGATCATGGCTTTTGGCAATGAAGATTTGTTCCGTAAGTTGAAATTTAACGCGTACTTTATCAGGCGTGACAGGGAGTGGTATCGTTTTTTCTCTTATGCCCTGGTTCATGCCGACTGGGGACATCTGATCATTAATATGTTTGTGCTTTATTCGTTTGGAGATATTGTGCTTCAGTTTTTTAAAGCCGATTTCGGGCCGTTGGCGGGGTTAAAGTTTATGTTGCTGTATGTTGGAGGCATCCTGTTTTCGACCATTTTTGATTATTTCAAAAACAAAGACAACATTTATTACAACGCGGTTGGGGCATCAGGCGCTGTTTCGGCAGTACTTTTTTCGAGCATCATTCTTTATCCCACCGGAAAAATATTCTTTTTCTTCGTCCCCATCGGGATTCCTTCGTGGATATTCGGGATTTTGTACCTGGTTTATTCGGCTTACATGGGCAAGCGCGGCACCGACAATATCGGCCATTTTGCGCATTTCTGGGGAGCCGTTTTCGGGCTTGTTTTTACGATGTTTATTAATCACGATTATCTGGTGAGGTTTTACCAGCAGCTTGGGTTTAGCTTTTAGGTTTGGGGGGTAACGATTGGTTTAGGAATATCCAATGTAGAATTTCCAATTAAAAATGAATCATGTTCTTCATTGGTCGTTGGAAATCCGATATTTTACATTTTCTTCTTCTTACCTTTTAAACGCTGACAGGTTCTTTGGACGCTGTCAGGTTAATAGTGAGACCTGCCAGCTGGGGTGTTAAATCTGGTTTTGTGTTTTTCGTTCCATTTTTTTAGTAATACTTTGTCATATCAGTTATTTTTAAAAACATTGTCATAAAAGAGATTTCTCAGTCGCTTCGCTCCATCGAAATGACAGAGGCCCTGATGGG
>CAJATL010000218.1 GCA_903944895.1 uncultured Bacteroidota bacterium | reverse complement strand
TGCTTGATTCGGTGTTAGCAGTTTTCTTTAAAATCCCGGTTTTTGTTGGTGTTATGATCGTCTTTCTGCCGTTCTTGCTGACAAGCATTACGCTTCAAGGGAAGGAAAAGTGGTTTTTTGTTGGTTTTTTTGCCCTGTTTATTCTGACCGGCATTTTCAGTGGCTGGTATTATATTTTCGATCGCAAAAACATTTCTGATGTGCTCTTCATCCTGGTCTTTGCAACTTCCTATTATTTTTACAGGCAGCAATCCGAACGCCTGTCGGTGCTGACTCCGAAAATTTTCTTTATCGTCGCACTGATGCTTTTCGGGGCAACTTTTGCAGGATATAATTCATTAAAATGGATGGAGTTAAAGTCGCTCAACAGCAGCAATGTTTCTGGAATAAAAAAAACGCTTGCCGATGATGAAAAGCAGGAATTGAATCTTAGCAAATCGAAAAACAGGAAAAAGTTGAAGCAAAAGGCTGCTAAACCGGCTGATACCGAAGTTTTCAGGCATTATCGCAATGGTTTATTCCGGCTTCCGCACGTTGCGGCCTATTTTTTTGGCTTTCTTTTTATCTATTTTGGATATCAGTTTCAGCGCGACAAACAGAAAATTTATCTCTTTTTTTGCATTCTGGCCTTTGGGCTGATGTTTTTTACCGGCGTACGAACCTGGGTTGCGGTATTTGCCGTTTCGTTGATTTTGTATGCCATTCAACGCAGGTATTTCAAATATGCTGCAATCATGTTTTTGGTGGGTTTGGTTTTCGTTTTATTCCGTGAGGCACTTTATGCGCAAACTAAAGAAACATTTATTGGCCAGTTTTTTTCGTTATTAATCACAGCCACCGAGAATTTTACTCGTCTTTCACGAATGGTTATATGGAAGTCGTGGTGGCTTGAGATGAACCGTTTTTCGTTTGAAAACTGGATAACGGGAAAAGGTTTTTACATGTCGGTTACCGCCAATTATCGAAATTTAAATTGGGCAGAATGGTTTCATAACGATTTTCTCTCGATCATTTTCAGTTATGGAATTATAGGATTTGCGTTTTACGCGGGTTTATTTGTAAGGATTTTTCGCGACAACAAAGATTTAATCATGAACAATGTTTTCTTGTTTACTTTTTACTTTACGATGCTTTTTGCAGCCTTCTTTAATGGGATGTATTATTATTTCCCGATTTTACTGATGTTTTTATTTGTAAAATTGCTGCAACAGGAGCGTGAAAAAAAATGTGTTCAATGAAGATAGGAATCATTGGCTGCCGGGGAATTCCCAATCATTACGGCGGATTTGAGCAATTTGCCGAATTCCTTTCATTAGGTTTGAACAAGCCTGGTGTCGAAGTTTGGGTTTACAATTCGCATAATCATCCTTTTAAGGGAAATTTGTGGAACAACATCCACATCATTCACTGTTATGATCCCGAAGACAAAATCGGCACCGCAGGTCAGTTTATCTACGATTTGAATTGCATCCTCGATAGCCGGAAGCGGCAGTTCGACTGCATCCTTCAACTGGGTTACACCAGCAGTTCGGTCTGGAACAGGTTGCTGCCCAAAAAACCAGCCATCATCACCAACATGGATGGTATCGAATGGAAGCGCAGCAAATATTCGCTAATGGTGCGTAAATTCCTGAAATATGCCGAAAAACTGGCGGTTCAGAGCAGCGATACGCTCATTGCCGATTCACGCGCCATTGCTGATTATCTTAAAACTGCGTACAATCACGATTCGGTTTTTATCCCATACGGAGCCGTTATTTTCGACAATCCTGAAGCTTCTTTTTTAACGGAGTTTAAAGTTGAGCCTGAGAAATATTTTCTGCTCATCGCAAGGCTTCAGCCGGATAATCATGTCGAAGAAATCATCAAAGGCGTGATTGGTTCGGGAACTGATATTCCGTTGCTGGTGGTTGGAAATTTTAATAATAAGTTTGGAAATTACCTGGTAAACAAATACCAATCGCGGGTAATCAGGTTCTGTGGAAGTATTTTTGACCAGAAAATCCTCGATAACCTGAGGTTTTTTTCGGCTTTGTATTTTCACGGTCATTCGGCTGGTGGAACCAATCCTTCATTACTCGAGGCGATGGCAGCATCTTCGGTGATCTGTGCCCACAACAATCCATTTAACCGGTCGGTTTTGGGTGAAAACGGATTTTATTTCGATGATGAATCGGATATTTCGTCAATCATCAGATCAGGAAACTTTAGGAAGGAAAAACAAATTTTTGTACCCAACAATCTGAAATCGATTGAAAATCAATATTCATGGGAAAAGATTATTCATGCGTATCATCAACTTTTTATCAAAAATTGTAAATGATTTGCTTGATTATCGAAACCAAATTATTTTTGTTGAATTAAAAAAAGAAAATTTTGTCAGTAAAATACTCGCGCTACATTACGGCAATTTCGATTGCCGGTGACTTTGTGATTTTGAACCTGCTTTTTGTTGCAGGTTATTGCTATTTCTTTTCTGACGGGGATTGTTTTTCGCGGGAGAAATTCCCTTTTTACCTGTTTATCAATGTTGTGTGGTTGATTTTGGTTTTTTCGTTTAGCGCCGATAAGATCAACCGGAATACACCCAAAAAGGCGATTCTTTTCACCTACATCAAGATTGTTGTTTTCAGCTTTTTCATTTTCCTGCTCTATTTTCAGCTTTTCACATTTAATTATTACCCGAGGGACACCCTGAAATATCTTTTCCCGCTGTTCTTTTTACTGCTCATCGCCTGGAAGTTTTTTCTGGATTTTTTATTCTTTCTCTATCGCAAAAAAGGGTATAATTTCCGCAATGTAATCATCGTTGGACAGTCGCCAAAGTCGCAGGAACTTGCAAAATATTTCAGTCACACCAAATGGAACGGGTACCGGTTTTTGGGAATTATCGACGAAAAGGTTGACAAGAAACTCAGGGTTGTTGAGGAGTTCGGTAATTTGAGAAGTTTTATCGAAAATCAGCAGGTCGACGAAATCTATCTGAATCTCGACAACATCTCAAAAGAACACCGGAAACATGTAAGCGAAGTAATCATGGATTTCCCTTTAAAGGTGAGGCTTATTCAGGATTACGGAGAATTTTCGAATTTCAGGGCAGAGCTTGTTAACTACGATTTTGTGCCTGTCTTACAAATTCATCCCGGGCCGCTCAGTTATTGGTACAACAAACTGATGAAGCGGATTTTTGATGTTGTTTTTTCTTTTTTGATCATCATTTTTGTGTTATCATGGATTACAGGAATTTTATATATTCTTTCGCTGTTTAATGGTCGTGAAGGGGTGTTTTTTAAACAAAAGCGCACCGGCACCGATGGAAAGGTTTTTACCTGTTTTAAGTTCAGGACGATGCTCCGTAATCCGGACGCGGATTTGCAAAAGGCAGTTGCCAACGACAAACGGGTTATGCCGGTTGGCCGTTTGCTCCGTAAAACCGGCCTCGACGAGTTGCCTCAGTTTATCAATGTACTTTTAGGACAAATGTCGGTGGTTGGACCACGGCCACACATGCTCAAACACACCGAACAATACCGGAAAATGGTGCGCAAATTCATGATGCGTCACACCATAAAACCCGGAATTACCGGTTTAGCCCAGGTACGCGGATTTCGCGGTGAAATCAGGAAGATTTCCGAACTCAAACAAAGGATACAACTCGATGTTTCTTACATCGAAAACTGGTCTTTTATGCTCGATGTCAGAATAGTTTTCCTTACGGTCGTGAACTTTTTCAGGGGGCAGGAAAAGGCTTACTGATGAGCTTATTTTTTGAATTTTCTCAGATTATTCTTACCAAAACAATAAGAAAGGATGAAGTTATCCTTTCACTACTGACCAAGTAAAAATATTCAATCGTCCTGAAACCCCTGATTTCTATAATCCGCCATCTGGCGGATATTCTTAAATTGGTGGTGTACTTTTTTCTACAATACTTTATCGCCTACGGCGAATTCCGCGTAGCGGATAAAGTATTGTAGAATAATAAGATACGATATTTATAATATTCCCCGTAGGGGATAAACAATTTTGTCAGTCACCAGTGTTATTCTTTGAATAATTCTCAGCCTAACTGGTGATAACCAAACCTGGTGACTTTTCTAAAACTATCGAAATATTAACATTCCCTGTTTGATAACTTCCAACAATGATTTGCGTTGTTAAGGTCGCAAACGATTAAATTTGCAGACATTTTTTTAATTATGGATATTGAATACGGTAACGAAAATGTACGGACCCTCGACTGGAAGGAACACATACAAACCAGGCCGGGGATGTACATTGGTAAACTGGGCGATGGTTCGTCGCAGGACGACGGCATTTATGTGCTTATCAAAGAAATTATTGATAACTCGATTGATGAATTTGTGATGGGAAACGGCCGGAGAATCGACGTCACCATCATCGAAAATACAGTCACAATACGCGATTATGGCAGGGGAATTCCGTTGGGGAAATTATTCGACTGCGTGGCCAAAATCAACACAGGAGCCAAATACGATTCCAAAGTTTTTAAGAAATCCGTCGGGCTTAACGGGGTAGGAGCGAAGGCTGTTAACGCACTTTCCCACTTTTTTAAAGCGCAATCTGTCCGCGAAGGCATAACTTCAATTTTCGAATTCAGCCGTGGTGAGTTGATTAAAAAACAGGAAGAACAACCAACGGACGAAAAAAACGGAACAATCATCTCGTTTATACCCGACACCAAGTTTTTCGGAAATTTCCATTTCATCCCCGAATATGTCGAACGGCTGCTCTGGAACTATGTTTTCCTGAACAACGGCTTGAGCATTTATTATAATGGTGAACGCTATTTTGCCAAAAACGGCCTCCACGACCTGCTCGAACGCAGCATCAACGGCGACGCGCTTTACCCTATCATTCACATCCGTGAAGTCGATTTTGAATGTGCTTTTACACATCTTGCAAACCAGTACGGCGAGGAATATCACTCGTTTGTAAATGGCCAGAATACCACACAGGGCGGCACCCATCAGGCAGCCTTCCGCGAAGCCATCGTAAAAACCATCCGCGAATTTTATAAAAAAGATTTCGATCCGGGCGACATCAGGGCTTCCATTGTTGCCGCCTTCAGCATCAAGGTGCAGGAACCGGTTTTTGAGTCGCAGACCAAAACGAAGTTGGGTTCCCAATACATGGAGCCTGAGGGAATGACCATCCGGAATTATATTACCGACGTTGTAAAACGCAACCTCGATAATTTCCTTCACATCCATCCCGACATTGCTGATTCGATTTATCAGAAAATTCTAAGCTCCGAAAAGGAACGTAAAGATATTGCCGGCATCAAGAAGTTGGCACGTGAAAGTGTAAAAAAGGCCAGTCTTCACAACAAAAAGCTGCGCGATTGCCGCATTCACTACAACCAAAACCATGAGCGCCGGCTCGAAACCACGCTTTTTATCACCGAGGGCGATTCGGCAAGCGGCTCCATCACCAAATCGCGGGATGTGAATACGCAAGCCGTTTTTTCGCTCAAAGGAAAACCGTTGAATTCTTACGGAATGAGCAAAAAGGTGGTTTATCAGAACGAAGAATTTAACCTGCTCCAGGCTGCGCTTAACATCGACGAAGACCTCGAAAACCTGCGCTACAACAACATCGTGGTTGCCACCGATGCCGACGTTGACGGGATGCACATCCGCCTGTTACTGCTCACGTTTTTCCTTCAGTTTTATCCCGACCTGGTAAAAACCGGCCATTTGTATATTCTCCAAACACCGCTTTTCAGGGTACGAAACAAAAAGGAAACCATTTATTGTTATTCTCCCGAAGAACGTCAAAATGCCCTCGCAAAGCTTGGCGTGAATCCTGAGATTACCCGGTTTAAAGGCCTTGGCGAGATTTCGCCGGATGAGTTTATCCATTTTATCGGCGCTTCGATGCGGCTCGATCCGGTGATTCTGAAAAAAAGCCACTCGTTGAGCGAAATACTCGAGTTTTATATGGGGAAAAATACGCCCGACAGGCAAAATTTCATCATCAGAAACCTCCGTTTTGAAGATGATGTGGTGGAACAACCCGAGGAAGTAGCCTGATTTTTTTTAATTTAGCAAAAACAAAAATTATATACAAAAAGACTATTTTTGCCTCCAAATTTTTTTTGACGATCAACAACAAATTTTATGAATGATAAACTTCAGGAGCTAACAAATAGAATTTATAACGAAGGCCTCGAAAAAGGTAAGATAGAAGCCGAACAGCTTGTTTCGAAAGCAAAAAAAGATGCCGAAGAAATTTTAAAGCAAGCCCACAAGGACGCTGAGAAATTGCGGGTTGAGGCCAGGAAAGAAGCCGACGAACTGTCGAAAAACGTACAATCCGAATTAAGTATTTCGGCTAAACAGGCCATCAGCGCTATCAAGCAGCAGATTACTGATGTCCTGGTGACAAAAGCTGTTGACCAGGCTGTCGAAAAAGCCTTCGACGACAAAGATTTCGTCAAAAATATCATCACCAGGATTTTATCAACCTGGGGAGAAATCGAAAAGTCGAACCAGGAAGTTATTCTTTCACTTCCCGAAAAGGACCGGAAACTGCTGGAGGATTATTTCTTAAGCAAAGTCTCCAAAGAGGTGAAAACCGGTTTTGTGCTCAATTTTGAAGAAGGCATACAAAGCGGTTTTACCGTTGGTCCAAAAGACGGAAGCTACAAAATCAGTTTTACCGACCAGGATTTTGAGCATTTCTTCAAACAATATCTTCGTCCACGAACCACAAAACTGCTTTACGGCGAAAAATAATCAGGATGTTTACAAGGAATTATTACTATTTGGTTGCCGGTTTGCCCGATATTTTGCTTGATGAAGGCAAATTGAAGGATGGCTTTGCCGACCTGCGGGCCGACATCGAAAGCAACCTGCATCCCGACGATGTGAAACTGCTGAAAGTTTTATTCCTTAAATTTGATAACAAAAACCTTCTTAACCTCCTTACCAAAGGCACGGAAGCTTTTGATCCGCGGGGAATCTATTCGCCCGATTTTTTGGAAGCTGAGATAAAAGAGCCAGAAAAAATCCTGCCTTATCTCAAAAATTTCATCATTAATTTTAAATCTGATAATCCGTTATATCCCGAATCAGGCTGGGAAAATGAACTGGAAACTTATTTTTACGAATACCTGCTTTCGCTGAAAAACCAGTTCCTGCGCGAATGGTTTACGCTTGAACTGAATTTTGGAAACATTACAACGGCCCTCAATTGCAGGCAACACAATCTTTCGTACGAAAACGAAATGATCGGGAGCAATTTTGTGGTTACGGCCATTCTTCGCAGCAATGCCCGCGATTTTGGATTGACACAGGATTTCCCTGAAATCGAACCGCTGCTCAACGCCTGGGAAAGCGGAAATATGCTGGAGCGCGAAAAAGCCATCGATCTGATGAAGTGGCAGTGGATCGACGACCAGACTTTTTTCGAGTATTTTACCATCGAAAAAATCCTGGGTTTCATGCTGCAACTCGAAATTGTAGAGCGCTGGATGCTGCTCGACAGTAAGGAAGGCGAAAAAATGGTTCAGGATTTACTCAGGAAACTCGTTAAAAGTTACGAATTACCCGAAGATTTTAAACTTCAATACATCACTAGAAAATAGTCATTTTAACTTAAATAATTTATTTATGAAACGTCTTCAGAATTTCTTTTTAGCAACAGCATTATTTGTTGTCATCTTAAGCCAAACCGGTTGTATGGGTTCATGGTCATTAACCAACAGCCTTTACGACTGGAACAAAACCAGCGTTAGCGGAAAATGGGGACAGGAACTGGTATTTGCTGCTTTTGTAATTATCCCTGTATATGAATTTGCCATTCTTGCTGATGGCATCGTAATAAACTCCATCGAATTCTGGACCGGAAGTAATCCGATTGCTATGAAAGCTGGTGAAAAAGAAAGTAAGATCGTTCAGAATGGTAATGATATTTATCAGATTACCACAGCGCAAAATAAAGTTCATGCAGTAAAATTAGCTGGTGAAAACGAAGGTCAGGCCGGTGATTTTGTTTACAGTGCTGAAACCGGAAAATGGGCTTTTGTTGAAGCCGGAAAGTAACATAAACTTTCGGCAAATGCCGGATTTTAGGAGAATCCGGCATTTTTTTGATATTTTAAATTTAAAAGATTAATAATCAATGACAACTAACGGAATAGTTGCTGGAATTATCGCCAACCTTGTAATTGTTGAGGTTGACGGTCCCGTATCGCAAAATGAGATTTGTTACATCAAACTTGGTAATACCAGACTGATGGCCGAAGTCATTAAAATTATCGGGAAAAATGCCTATGTCCAGGTTTTCGAAAGTACACGAAACCTCAAAGTTGGCGACACCGTTGAGTTCGCGGGCCACATGCTCGAGGTTTCACTGGGACCGGGCATCTTATCGAAAAATTATGACGGCCTTCAAAACGACCTCGATAAAATGAAGGGCGTTTTCCTCAAACGTGGCGATTACACAAATCCACTCGAAAACGACAAAAAATGGGGATTTCAGCCGCTTGCCAAAGTTGGCGACATGGTGGAAGCCGGATTCTGGTTGGGTGAAGTTAAAGAAAACTGGATGGCCCACAAAATCATGGTTCCTTTTAAATTCACCGGAAAATTCACCATCAAAAGTCTTGCTCCAAAAGGCGAATATACCATCCTCGATACCATTGCTGTTCTCAACGATTCCGATGGTAAAGAATACAATGTGAGTATGATGCAGAAATGGCCTGTAAAACTTGCTATAAAAGCCTTCAAGCATAAACCGCGGCCATCAAAAATGATGGAAACAGGCATCCGCTGCATCGATTCCCTCAACCCGATTGTTGAAGGTGGCACAGGATTTACTCCCGGCCCTTTTGGTACCGGTAAAACGGTGTTGCAGCACGCACTTTCAAAACATGCCGAAGCCGACATGATCGTAGTTGCTGCCTGTGGTGAGCGCGCCAACGAAGTTGTGGATATTTTTACCGAATTTCCGCTTCTCGACGATCCGCGGACAGGGAGGAAATTAATGGAGCGGACAACAATTATTGCAAATACCTCCAACATGCCCGTTGCTGCCCGCGAAGCTTCGGTTTACACGGCAATGACCATCGCCGAATATTACCGCTCGATGGGACTGAAGATTTTATTACTGGCCGATTCAACTTCACGCTGGGCACAGGCTTTGCGCGAAATGTCGAACAGGATGGAAGAACTTCCTGGTCCTGACGCTTACCCGATGGATCTTCCGGCAATTATTTCAAATTTTTACTCCAGGGCTGGATTTGTGCAGCTTAACAACGGAAAAACCGGAAGCATTACCTTTATTGGTGCTGTGTCGCCGGCAGGAGGAAACCTCAAGGAGCCGGTTACCGAATCGACAAAAAAGGCAGCCCGTTGTTTTTACGCACTTTCGCAGCAACGCGCCGACAGCAAGCGCTACCCGGCAGTTGACCCCATCGACAGCTATTCGAAATATCTCGAATACGACGAGTTTAAAGAATATCTCTTCCAAAATATTTCGCCGGATTGGCTCGAGAAATTGTTGTATGCCAAAAACCTGCTCATCAGGGGCAAGGAGGCTTACGAACAGATTAATATTCTCGGCGACGACGGCGTGCCCATCGATTATCACCTCCGCTACTGGAAATCCGAAGTTTTTGATTTCGTAATCCTTCAGCAGGATGCTTTTGATGAAATTGATTCCTCAACACCCATCAAACGCCAGAAATATATGATGGACAAGGTCATAAATCTTATCAAAGACAGTTACGAATTCGAAACTTTTGATGATGTGAATAAATATTTCAGAAGGGTGATCAACCTTCTGAAACAGATGAATTATTCCGAATTTGAATCGGCAGATTTTAAAAAATTCGAAGTCGAACTCGAACAAATACTTAACGAACGCAGAGTGGCCCAGTTGGCCTGACAGAAAGTTTTAAGCTAATAAACAGTGCGATTATGGAAACTCAGGCATTTCAGAAAATTTATACCAAAATAAACCAGATCACCAAAGCCACCTGCTCGCTTAGCGCTAAAGGCGTGGGCTACGATGAACTTGCAATAATTCACGGAAGGTTGGCGCAGGTAGTAAAAATTATCGGCGACAACGTTACATTGCAGGTTTTTAGCGGCACCGAGGGTATTCCCACAAACGCCGAAGTCGTTTTTCTCGGAAAAGCTCCTTCACTGAAAGTGAGTGATGATCTTGCCGGGCGTTTTTTTAATGCTTTTGGCGAACCCATCGACGGCGGCCCCGCGGTGGAAGGTGAAGAAATTGAGATCGGTGGTCCATCGGTAAATCCGGTGCAGCGCATGAAACCCAGCAACATGATTTTTACCGGCATCGCTGGTATCGACATGAACAACTCGCTCGTCACAGGTCAGAAAATTCCTTTCTTTGCCGACCCTGATCAGCCTTACAACCAGGTTATGGCCATCGTGGCATTGCGTGCCAAGGCTGATAAAATTATCCTTGGCGGGATGGGATTGACCAACGATGACTATCTTTTTTATAAAAATGTTTTCGATAATGCGGGCGCCTTAGACCGGATTATAAGCTTTGTAAACACTACCGATGATCCGCCGGTTGAACGACTGCTCATCCCGGACATGGCGCTTACTGCCGCCGAATATTTTGCAGTTCAGAAAAATGAAACGGTTTTGGTTTTGCTTACCGATATGACGCTTTACGCCGACGCGCTCAGTATTGTTTCGAACAGGATGGACCAGATTCCTTCCAAGGACAGTATGCCCGGCAGTTTATACAGTGATCTGGCCAAGATTTACGAAAAAGCCGTTCAGTTTCCCTCCGGAGGTTCGATTACAATTATTGCCGTTACAACACTTTCGGGTGGCGATATTACCCACGCCATCCCCGATAACACGGGCTATATCACCGAAGGACAGTTATTCCTGCGCCGCGACACCGAGATTGCAAAAGTTATCGTTGACCCGTTCCGCAGCCTTTCGCGACTGAAACAAAACGTGATCGGAAAAGATACCCGTGCCGACCATGGACAGGTGATGAATGCAGCCATCAAGCTTTATGCTGAGGCTGCCAATGCTAAAACCAAACTCGAAAATGGTTTCGACCTTACCGATTTTGACGAACGTTCGCTCGATTACGCCAAAGAATATTCCCACGACCTGCTTGCTATCGACGTAAACATCAGTGGTGAGGAAATGCTCGATACCGCCTGGAACTTGTTTAAGAAATATTTTACGCAGGCTGAGGTGGGAATTAAGAAAGAGTTTTCCGATAAATACTGGCCAAAAGATTAAGATAAACAATCAGGAAAATTATGGCCATCAAATTTCACTATAACAAAACCTCGCTTCAACTGCTCAACAAGCAGTTAAAGGTCAGGCAAAACGCACTTCCAACCTTGAAGAACAAGGAATCTGCGCTCAGGCTGGAAGTTAAAAAGGCCAAAACCGAAGCCGCCATCCTTGATGATAAACTTCGTGGTAAACTCGCCGAAAACGAAACTACCATCAGGTTGTGGAGCGAGTTTAAACCTGATCTTATCGCGATTAAAGATGTGATTTTGACGGTGAAAAAAATTGCCGGTGTCAAGACTCCTATCCTCGAAAAAGTGGATTTTGAAATTAAAAAATACAGCTATTTCAAAAGCCCTGCCTGGTTCCCCGACGGGATAAAAATCATTCAGGAGCTTGTGCAGATTGCCATCGAACGGGATGTTTTTGAACGCAAAAACGAATTGCTCGATTTTGCCCGTAAAAAGACTACGCAAAAAGTAAACCTTTACGAAAAGGTTCAGATTCCGGGCTACGAAGAGGCCATCCTGAAAATAAAACGGTTTATGGAGGATGAAGAAAACCTCTCGAAAGCTGCCCAGAAAATTGTTAAAAGCCGCATGGATAATCAAAAAACGGAGGCCGCCTGATGATTGTACCCATGAAAAAATATTCGTTCCTCATCCATCACAGCGATTATGAGGTTTTTCTGAAGGAACTTCAGGGTATGGGGGCGCTTGATGTGGTTGACCGCAAAGCCGAGCCAACCGAAGAAACTGTTATCCAGATTCAGCAGCTTCGCCAATATGAGCGGATTATCAAATTTCTGAAAGGAAAACAGGTTGAGGGAATGGCTTCAGCGATGGAAGCAACCAAAGAACCTGTTGAAATATTAGACGAAATTGTTAAGCTGCAGCTCGAGCACGAGTCGTTGCGGCAAAAAGCTGCCGGACTTTTAAAACAGTACAACCTGGCAAAACCCTGGGGAGATTTCTCGGTAAACCTTGTCGGTAAGCTGGCTAAGGAAGGAATTTACATCCGGTTTTTTGTCGTTGCCGAAAAGCGGTTTAATGCCGAATGGGCCAATCAATATAATCTTGAGGTGATTAGTCTGATGGATGGAATGACCCATTTTGTGGTTGTTCAGCGCGATAACAAGGCCATCGATATTGATGCCGAAGAAATGAAAATGCCCGAACGCTCGGCCAATGAAATTTTGGTTGAGAAAGATGAATTTCATCGCAGGATTGATGAAATTGAACAATTTTTTAAAAATTCATCTTCCTTTTTACCTGTTCTTGAAGAGGCAAAGCTTATTCTCGAAAACAAGATTTCGTTTACAAAGGTTGTCCAGAATACCGGAAAAGAAGCTGAAGACCATTTGATGGTGCTCGAAGGCTGGCTGCCTTCAAACCGTCAAAAAGAATTTGAAGATTTTCTTGAACAACGCGGACATTTTTATTTTACGAGCAAGGCAACTCCTGATGAAAACGTGCCTGTGCTCCTTAAAAACAACAGATTTGCACGGCTTTTTGAGCCAATCGGGAATTTATATTCTCTTCCAACCTATTCAGAACTGGACCTTACCCCATTTTTTGCTCCATGGTTTATGCTGTTTTTTGGCTTTTGCATGGGCGATGTGGGTTATGGCCTGATTGTGGTGCTGGCCTCCTTAATCTTAAAAAAGTTTGTAAGTGCCGAACTCAAGCCAATTTTATCGCTTGGCGTTTTTCTTGGACTGGCTACCATTTTATTCGGGTTTATTTCGGGAACCATTGCAGGTTTTGACATGGAAACCATTAAAGCTTTCGATCCCGTAAAATTCATCATGCTGAATGATAAAGAACTGTTTTACCTGGCACTTGCCATCGGGATGGTTCAGATTTTATTTGGACTGGGGATACAGGCTTATGCCAAAATGCGGCAGTTTGGATTTCAATACGCGCTTTCGACCATTGGAATTATCATCGGTACTTTAGCTGTCCTCGACCTGACTATCATCAAGGTTTTAGGCGAGGTTTCGATGTATTTTGTTTATTTGAGTCTTGCATTAATCATTTTCTGGAGCGATCCCAAGCTAGGTATCTTTGGAAGGCTGGGAAAAGGAATCTGGGATTTGTATGGCATTGTAACCGGGATTTTCGGGGACGTTTTGTCGTATATCCGGCTTTTTGCTTTGGGTGCTTCCAGCGGTATCCTCGGTTTCGTTATCAACAGTATTTCGTTGCCTTTGCTGGATTCGATCCCGGTTTTAGGCCCGATTTTGTTCGTCATTGTGATGATTGTCGGGCACGGTGCAAACCTCGCACTTGCAGGACTTGGGTCGTTCGTTCATCCGATGCGTCTTACTTTTGTTGAGTTTTATAAAAATGCCGGGTTCGCCGGTGGTGGCAAGGCATACAAACCATTTAAAAATTTAGAAAACAGATAATTATAAATACAAAATTAAATGAGGAGATAATTTATGACAACTGCTTTAATACTAGCTTACATCGGATTAGCCTTAATGGTGGGACTTGCCGGAACCGGTAGTTCGATAGGTGTGGTAATTGGAGGAAATGCTACCATCGGCGCTTTAAAAAAGAAAGATGATGCTTTCGGAAGTTACATGCTGTTGAGCGCTTTACCCGGTACTCAGGGCCTTTATGGCTTTGCCGGATTTTTTATTATCAATTCGTCGGGTGTTATTCACGCCGACATGTCGATGACCAATGGAATTGCAATTTTTGCCAGTGGTTTTATTTTAGGTCTTGTCGGACTGATTTCGGCCATTAAGCAGGGACAGGTTTGTGCCAACGGTATTGCCGGAATTGCACAGGGTTATGATGTTTTTGGGAAAACAATGGTTCTTGCCGTATTCCCTGAACTTTATGCCATTGTTGCTTTTGCAACCACCTTCCTCATTTCGTCGGGATTGGTGAAATAGGAAATTGTTTGTGGATTTTGTTGAAATCAGACGAATTTCAACGTTTTGATCTGCAGTTAAAAAAAATACCGCCTCAAAAAAGTGGGGCGGTATTTTTATGGGGAAAAGTAGGTTTCGATTGAAAATTGTTGAAATCCAATGGAGATGAGTTTTTTAACAAATTGTTTTTGTTGTAACCAAGCCGGAAATTGCCTGCTCAAACCGTAAAATAATGATTCATCGAGATGTGGCAGCATGGTTTTTCAGGGGTACTCGCTGAGTCCGCCAGCTTCAACTCCGAAACAATAAGCCCCAGCCCAAAAGCACGTTCCACAGCATGAGCCAGCGTACCGTCAATCTGATTGTCTTCAGCTTCAAAGTCGGCATCTGATAAACCAAGGTTTAAAATCGGAACAAGTGATTCCTTCCTGGCATAAAACATGCTACCGGCCACGAAACAAAGATTTTGCATCTGCTGCTTTCCGACACCTAATTTACTGCCCAGCATTGCCACTGCCAAAGCATTTGCCCCATAATATACCGACATCAGCAGGATGTTGCC